>JASLFM010000185.1 GCA_030150585.1 Acidovorax sp. | reverse complement strand
CTCGTCGATGTCGAGCGGGTGGCGCGCGTAGCGCACCACGGCCTTGGCCTCGTCGGCGCTCTTGAGCTCGCACTCGCGGTCCACCGTGAAGCCCACGGGCGGCTCCTGCTCCTTGAGCCAGTGCGCCATCGCGGCCTGGGGCGAAGTCTGCGTGTCGAGCAGGGCCACGGCAAAGCCGGGCAGCAGTTCCACGAGCAGGGTCACCACCTCGTCGGCACGGCCCTGGCTGCCGGTGTCGAGCACCAGCGAGTGCGCCTCGGGGTCGATCCAGACCCACATCGAGCCCTGCTTGGTGAAGGCCATGGGCAGCAGGTCGAGCTTGGCCTCGTCCTTGAGCTCGCGGCTTTCCTTCTTGCCGGGCTTGCGGCCCGTCTCGGCTTCGATGCGCGCGGCCTTTTCCTTCACCTTGCGGGCCAGCACATCGGAGGGCACGGTCTTGGTCTCGAAGAAGTACCGGGCGATCCACTGGCCGCCGATGGACTCGACCAGGGTGCCGTGCTCTTCGCCGCGGGGTGGAACCCAGCCGACCGACTTCTCTTGCGTGGCGCCACATGCGGCGAATAGGGCCTTTGCTAGGGCGGCATCAACGGCCTGCAGGTTGGGCGCCCACGTCGGGGCGATGCGGTAGATGATGAGGTCTTTGAACATGGTAGTCCTGTGTGTCAGGCGTGCGCCCGGTTGCGCTCGCTCATTCGGATGGAGTTCGCGGCCGCGCGGCGGTCGGATGGCGCAAGCAGTGCCATCCACCGGTTTGTGCCTGCTGGGCCATGGCGCCGCGCGTGAGTCCGCGCCAGGATCTGCGCGCGGTTGTTTTCGTAGTACCGCCGCTGGCGGTCCTTGCGCTGCTCCGGGCTGCTGAAATCTGGCCTGGGAGCATCCGCCCCAGGCTGAGCCGCGTAAATCGGTATCTCGCGCCCAGCGCGGCCGCGCTGCGCCTCGTAGCGCACGACGCGGAAGAACTTGCCCGGGTGCTCGTGCCGCGCCGTTGCAATGGCTGCAGCGGCCCATTTCCCGTTCTCTCCCAAAAGCTCTGCCAGATCGGCCTTGCTCATGGGCCCGTGCTCGCGCAGGGTGGATAGCGCTAGGTCGCGCCACACTGGCTTACTGGGCATGGTCAGGCTGTGGCCTTGGCGCCTGCGTGTGCTGCAGCCGCATCCATCGCGCGCTGGGCGATGGCCCGGCAGATCGCGGGAAAGTCGGCCTCGTGGTACAGCGGTGCGGCGCGCTCGCGGCCAGCGGGATCAAAGCCCAGGCCGCGCAGACCCTCTGCCGTCACGGTGAAGTGCTGCAGCCGCTCGTTGATGGTGCCGATGCGCAGCGTGGGTACGCCGCGGGCTGCAGGCGCAGCCGCTGCTGTGCGCTGAGCCGCACCAATGACCTGCCGCGCGTCAATGCCCGCCACGGCCTCGGCATGCTTATCGGCCACCAGCCCGCCCAGGTCTGCGGCCACGGGCGCCGCAAGCTGGCCGGCCTGAGCCGCCTGGGCGATGGCCGCCCGCGCCCCGCGCTCTTCGGCAGCCAGCTTCTCGCGGGCCTCACGGTCGGCGCGCTCCTGTTCCTCGCGGCGGATGCGTTCGCGATCGGCTTCGGCCTTGCGATCCGCCTCCGCAACGCGCATGGAGATCACGGCGCGCAGGTCGTCGGGAGCCTTGAGCACCAGGGCGGCGGTATCGGGGAACGCGGCGCGGTCGCTCACCTCAGCCAGGGCCTGCATGTTGGACTGGATGCGGTCGGCGATCTCGTTGGCCGCGATCTTGGCGCGGGCCAGCTCGGTGCTGACGGCATCGCGCATGCTGTCCAGATTGCGCTTGCCCTTCACGGCGCCGCCGAAGTCGGCGGGGATGCTGGGCATGTAGGGCTCGCTCAGGCGCTGGTTGAGTGCGACGACATGCTGGCGCAGGGCCGCGATGGCGTCGGTGACGATGGCCTCGCGGCGCGCATCCTTCTCGCTCTTGACCAGCTTCTCTAGCGTGTTGCCCTTATCGTCGAATGCCTTAGCGATCTCGCGCACCGTGTTGATGGCGGTGTTGATGTCTCCCATCTGGCCCATAGCCTGCTCGATGGCCAGCTTGAGCTTGGAGGCCGACTCGCGGCAAAACTTGGCATCCGCCTCGGCGTCCGCGAATTCCTGGTCCGTGGTCAGGGCGGTGTTGATCGCCGCGATGTAGGCGAGGGCGGCGGGTTTGTACTGGTCGATGTTGCAGGCGACCAGCCTGCCCTCGACGCGCATGTCGAACACCACCGGCAGCGAGGCCACTGGCTTTGCCACGGCAGCAGGCGCTGCGGCGGGCTCTGGCGTGTAAGCCGCCTTGTCAGCCGCGAACTGCTTCCAGCCCGCGATCAGCGCCTCGCGGCGCTCAGGCTTGGACTCGTACCAGACCCAGGCACTGCGTGTGTCGGTGCCGTCGCTGGTCGCGAACAAGATGCGCCGGGCGCCCGACACCAACAACTGCTGCTCCAGTTGCCAGTAATGGTGCGGCGCGGGCTCGCCCGCATCCTGCAGTTGAGCAGCCACCTTGTTCGACCACAGCTTGTGCTCGAAGCCGATGCTGCGGTCCAGCGTCAGGCCGTCGAAGCTGGCGAGCAGCGGCAGGCCTTCCACCTCCAGCGTCCCAGTGACGGGGTAGAGGTCGTCTCCTATCGCTTCCTCTGCGACGGGGCGGTAGCCCGCCTCGGCATCATGACCGGCCTGGAACAGAGCCAGCTTTGAACCGTCCACCTCAGCATCCACGATTCCCGTGGCCTTCTGCTTGAGCAGCTCGGTCCGGGTCATGTAGGGTGAGGCGCCCATCATGGCCGGGGCCTCGCTGGCAGTGAAGTGCTGGGCGCGCAGCGCGTGCCATGCATGCGTTCCCTGCTGTACGTCATGGATGATCATGGTGGTTCCTCAAGCGGACATTTCGTCCATGCGTTGTTCGTAGATGCCGTTCAGCGTGGCCTGCTGGGCCGGGTCGGCGATGGAGCCGATAAGGTCGGCCGCCACGTTCAGGGCGTCCTCGTTGGCAGCGGCGCGCAGCTGCTGCTCGACCTGCTCGAACGTGGGGCCTGCGGTGGATGTCTGCGGCTTGAGCGCACGGATGGTGGCCTCTTGCTCTGCGCTCAGCGCGCCCTTGGTGCGGGCGAACTGGATGATCTGGTCGTGCGTGGAGCCTTCGTTGATGGCCTTCTGCCACTTCGGCAGGCGGGCCTTGAACGATTCCTCGGGCCAGGTTTTAGGGGCAGCCTGCGTGGAGCTCGTTTCGACGACATCCGCCATCCCCATGAACTTGGCCTCGGAAGCCTTCCCCTCGATGATTCGCTCGGCCTCGTCCTGGTCGTAGATACCGGCAAAGCCGAATGCGATGCGGGAGCCCTGGATCAAGGTCTTGTGGCGCAGGAAACGTTTGGTGTGCGTCTGCCATGGGCCGTCATAGCCGCCATTGGCGCCGCGCGGGGCTTGGTAGACCTCATCTAGGTACTCCCGGACAACGGTGGGCCTACTGCGGTCCTTTCGATACAGCGTGACCTCGCACCATTCCGGACAGGGCTTGCCGCGCGCGGGCGTCACGATGTTCTCGGAGTAGCGGAACTCCAGGCCGTCGAACTGCGGGTGCTCATTGATGATGCGAGACCAACCATCCACAGAAACGACGGGGACGATGGCGCCCTTGTCGCTGAAGGCGAACAGCTCCTTGGTGAAGGGGTTCAGGCGGTACTGCTCTGCGACGATCAGCAGCGCCTCCATCTGCGCATCTGTGACCACCTCGTTTCCGCGCTGGCGGAACGCTGTCGCCTTGAGCGTGGTGACGAGGTTCGAGCCGTCGGGGAGGTCGAGGCGCTTGGCCAGCTTGTTGGTGAGGGTTGCCAGTGCGTTGCTCATGCTCGTTCCTTCTCGAACTGTTCCTGGGTGATCTGGTCGCAGCGGGCCTTGCCGCCTTCCTTAGCCGCTTCGGCGGCGCGGGCTGCGAAGAAGCGTTCAGCGCTCCAGACACGGTGGGTGGCCACGTAGGAGCGGCCTTCCTTGTTGGTGTGGCGCGCGTGCACGTCGCGCGGGGTGAATTTGTCGGGCATGGGTATGTCCTGTGTAGGTGGAATGTCAGAAGCCGTAGATGCGCACCAGCGCCAGGGCGGTGCACAGGGCAATGGAGCCGAACCAGGCGGCGATGGCAGCGGCGGTTTTCATGGCTGGCTGCCGGCCACTCGCACAGGCTCGTCCAGGTTGCGCAGGCAGCGCATTTCTTTGTCGGCGATCCAGTCGGCGGTGTAGCCCTTCGGGCATGCGTACTGGGCCGCAACCCACTTCCGACTGTTCAGCGCTTCGGCATCTTGCTGATCGGCAATGCGCTTGGCCTCGTCATCGTTCTGTGCCCAGGCGATGAGCAGGACTACGGAGAGCGCAGCAAGGCCGCAAAGGATGTTGGAGCGTGGAGGCATCACAGCATCCCCTGCGCCGCAAAGCAGCGCTGCTGGTCCATGATGGCGCGATCCAGGCGCGCGGCCTCGATGGCTTCGCGGTCGCGGATGTAGGCGAGGTCTGCTGCGACCGCTTCAGCTTCGCGCTGCTGGGCCTCTTGGCGCATGGCCTCGGCCATGTCGGGGTGGTGGTTGTCCATGGGGGCTCCTTTCGGGCAAAAAAATGCCCGCGTGTTGCGGGCCGGATTGGTTAGTTGCTGGCGCTCTCGCAGAGGCCGAAAGAACTGGAGCATGCGGCGGGTTCGTCATGCACGCGGAACAGGTCAATGTGCTTGCCTCCGCGCTGGGTCGTGCTCCACTCCACGACCTTCCAGACGTTTCCTCGTTGGTAGGCTGTTTCGGAGTCATGTCCCAAGCCAAGCGCCGCGAAGAACGTTGCGCGCGACCTCTTGCATGCCAATCCGACGATGTGCTCCCATTCCGCGATGCGCTCTATGTGCTCGGGCCAGCGCTTGGAGATATTCAGAATCTCGTCCTTGTTCGCGTTGATGCAGGGCATGCACCCCACGCGATCCGCGCCCAGCAGGTAGAGCGGATTCGGCTGCACACCCCAGGCGCGGTGTGCATCGAACACATCGGCTGCTGTCCAGCGCAGGATGGGCCGCATGATGCTCAGGCCGCCGCCCACAATTTCAAAGGAGCGCACGCAGGCCCCAGTGCCCTGCAGCCGACTGCGCCGCGAGTAGCTTTCATCCAGGCGGATGCCCTGCCATGACCAGACTTCACCGAAGGATTCGATCAGTTCCATCGCGTACTCTGTCAGCGGCTCGGTCTTGAGCCACTGGGTACAGAACTGCGCGCGGCGTGAAGGGAAACGACCCTTGATGATGCAAAGGTCAAGGAATGGATTGCCGGTAGGCCCGGCCTGCATGAACTGCAGAACGCGCTCCACCACCTCCAGCGGAACGCCCTTGGCGGGCCAGAAGTCGCGCACGTAGTCCATGCGCGAATTCCACTCCAACGTCAGATCGCGCTTGAGCCACTGAATCGGAACCCCGAGCGTCCTGTGCAGATACCGCACGTACTCGTAGGTGTCGGGATGCTCATTCCCGGTGTCTGCAAAGGCCGCCAGCACGTTCTCGTGGCCATGCAATTCCAGGGCGAGCAGCAGCGTAGCCGTGCTGTCCTTCCCGCCGGATAGTGAGACAAGGTGTTTGGTCATAAAAAAGGCCCGCGCTAGGCGGGCCGAAGGAAAAGAAAAACCGCTGCCCATCAGGGCGTGCCGGGAAATGAGGGAGGGGAGGAGGAGGGTGGTAGTCGCTCCCGGCGCGGTGGAAATGGTTGATGGTCAGCATGGGTAGCACCCCGCCAGAAACGAAACCGTGCGGATGTTCATGACGATCTGACGGCGTGAGCAAAACGCCGCCGCACGCGATACGACCGTGGTTGTTGACCATCACATCAGGGGGCAGGGCGCTACTCCTGCTGCAATCGCTCAGGTGCTGTACCGGAGGTATCGGAGTTGCACCATTGGCCTGTAGCCGTCATTCCGCTTGTGGCCGCGCGACCTTCACGGAGTACCTCGATTTCCATCGGCTTGCGTGTCCGCTTTCCACGCCGCCCCTGATGTGATGGCCCTGGCACTGCCATGGAGTGGGGTTACTGGGTGGCCTTGGCGATGGCCGCATTCACCAGTTCGTAGTCATCAAGCAGGTGCGGGTTCGATCTGGACGCGAATGCAAGCGCAAGTGCAGCCCTGCGTAGAGCCGCCAGCATTTCATCCGCCATGGCGAGCCGGTTCCCATCGAAGTCCACCGCAACCAGACGCCCGCCGAGCACGATGTCCCTGGAGCCGTAGGTTGGAGCCGGGCCATCGAACTCAACGACAAGCGTGTGTATTTCCATGCTTCTCTCCTTGATGTGGTGTGGTCAGACCTGGTCATCCACGAACTGCCGCGCGCCGTTCGGACCGGCCCTCTGTGTTACCAGCACGCCATCCTTCACGACGTCGTAGTTCTGGTCGTGGATCTTGAAGATCTGGTATCCGCGGTACTCCTTTGGCCTTGCGCCAGTCTCTATCACCGGCTTTGATCCGGTGTAGTTCGCGTTGTGGAACGGATTTCTATAGGCGTGCATTTCGATCTTTCCAAACCACAGCGCACTCGGTGAAATGCGCTCTGGTTTGCCTCCCTCGGTTCTTACCCCGAGGGCGCGACTGACATATCCCGCGCGGAGCGGTTCCAGTCGCCTTGCATGCACCCCTGTTTCCGGTATGTCCATCGGGCAGGGCATGCCACCTTTTGCTTCTGCCGGTGTGCACAGGGGCAGGGCGGCCGGGCCGCCGGTTCATCCTCTCGCAGGTTTAAGGAGCCTTGGCTTTCGCCGGGCCCCGCGTCGATCCGCCCTGGGCCATCGACGTGTGCGAGGGAGCGCTGGAATCACCAGATCACCCCACCGAACCAGCATTGCCTTGCCTTCGCTCCAGCTTCCACATCCGTCTGCTGGGGTTCGTTGTGTCGATGGATGGATATTAGGAGATGCTAATTTCATTGTCAATAGGAGTAGCTAATGTTGCCACTAAACTTCCCACCATGCCCACCACCCGGCAGGCGCAAAAAAGCCGCCTCGGTGGGCGGCTATCTGGGGTGCATGGGGGATAGGCCATGCAATTCTTTGGCGGTAGCATTGCCCCAAAACAGGAGGGGCGAAATGAAGAGAGCAATCACTGCATTTGCGCTGGCTGCATTGGTTACTGGGGCCAGTGCAGGGTGCTATTCCGTGTATCAGAAGGGTGGGAAGTTGGTCTACCAGGCAAAGGAATCTCCCGTAGATCTATCTCGTCCGCTCGGTGACTCAGTGCCACAGAGTTTCGGCCTGGGCTCGGTCATGGTCATTAACCTGATTGACGCTGATTGCCCCAGCGTTGGAGACACGGGCGAGCAGATGGTGCAACCGAATTCAGCCGATGCCACAGAGATGGCAATGCGGGCCTATGAGACGAGCGCAAAGAGCTGGTTTGCCTCCACCGCGAGCCGCGCCTGGTTTGACGATGCGCCTAGTGGCGCTGGTGACATTTACACCGCAAGCGCCGTTGGCTCTCATGGGCCTATCCAGACCGGGCCGCGCGGCGGGCGTTTCTACATAAACAGCAACGGAAACAAGACCTACGTGAAGCGTTGAGACGCAGTGGCTTACTGGAGCCTGCTGTCAGGAGATAGCTGGATTGTTTTGAGGCCTGAAGCTGGCTGTGGGCGGATCCAGTGCACCCACAGCCCCTTGAGCCAGGCCAGCGCACACACCACCGCCACCACGAACACGCCCCACTGGCCGCTCTGCCAGGTAGCCCAAAACCAGAAGGGCTGGCTGGCGATGCCGATGACACAGGCCCACCGCTGGAACCTCGCGGTGCGAGACTGGGAGAGCCAGATGGCGGCCGGCCCCATGATGGCGATGGCGGCCTGGACGATCTGATCCATCAGGCTAGGCGCACTTCGAAGTACGCCTCCTCGACTTCACCGATCTGCGCCAGCGCGCGGTCGCGGGCCGTGCTGGATGCCTTTTGCCAGCGGTCGGCCAGTGCCTTGTCAGCTGCCGACACGACATCGGCACCTTCCAGCGACAGCACGGAATCAAGGGTGGCGGCCACCTGGTCAGGCCCACCCAGCGCGCGCTCCAACTCGCGGGCGTAGCGGGCCTCGGCCGTGATCCGGGCATCTACAGGCAGGTTGGTGGGGGCATCGCGCAGGGCGACGGTGTAGAGGGTCTCAGCAATCGTTTCCATGGTTCAGCTCCAAGTTGATACTGTATTAATTTACAGTATTTTGGTTGTCCCGTCCTGGGGCTTAGAAGGGCGCTGCGGACCTTGTGATTTCGATCGGCCCCAATCCTGTGTAGATGGGTTTGCTCTCGCCCCGTGCGGTCACGGCCCACCAGTCAGGCGCGAGCTGTGTGATGGTGCAGGCCTCGGGCTCTAGGGGCAGCACGCGCTCCTCCGGATAGCCGAGCCATGACGGCATGCGCAGCAGGGTGGGGTGGTCAGCGGGGTGGGCCATGGTCATTCCGCTCCTACTTCACAGCTCCATTCCTGCGCGAACCAAGCCCTGTCCACTCGCTCGAGTCCGGCGATTTTCATCGTCCCGCAGCCAATGGAGACGATCTTGGGGTCGTAGAGGACCGGACTGGGACCATGCCGAACAATCACCCGCAGCACGGGAATCGTGCGTTCCTCCCCTGGCATGGGCTCGTGCCGCAGACACAGCTCACCGTGCAAGCGGCGCGACATCCCGATGGGGACGTGAAGCGCTCCGTGCTCGCGGAGGATCAGTATCTTGGCCTGCATACTGTAAAAATATACAGTATTTGCCATTGCCTGGGAATCGTAGGATGTGCCCATGTGCAACAGGTACACGCCGCCGCACCTGCTCGACATTGAGCGCGAGTGGAACATTGGCGCCCGCAATCCGCTCCGCTGGTGGGACGAAGTGCTGTACCCGCGCGGCAAGGGTGCATTCATCCGCCGCGCGCGCGACGATACAGGCTACTCGCGTGAGTTGGTGGTTGGGCAGTGGGGCCTGATTCCCTGGTTTGCCAAGGCTGCGAAGCTGCCCTATGCCACCAACAACGCACGCTCGGAAGAGCTGGCGGCCAAGGCCAGCTACAAGCAGCCTTGGGCGCGCGGGCAGCGGTGCATCATCCCTGCTGTCGATTTCGATGAGCCGTGCTGGGAGAGTGGCCACAACGTTTGGTGGCGCTTCCGCCGGGCGGATGGACGGCCCTGGGGCCTGGCCGGCCTGTGGAACATCTGGGTGGACAAGGCCACAGGCGAGGAGCATGAGAGCTACACCATGCTCACGATCAACGCGGATGATCACCCGCTGATGCGGCGCATGCACAAGCCTGACCCCAAGCTGCCACCAGACCAGCAGGACAAACGCGGTGTGATATCGATCGAGGCCGGCGACGTGGACCAGTGGCTCGCCGGCACAGTGCAAGAGGCGCAGCAGCTGCTCAAGCTGGCGCCAGTCGAGACTTTTGACGCGAGGCCCGCATGATCCTCCTGCAGATCCATTCAGACCACCCGCTGCCAGATGACCTCACGGCCCGAGCGATCGAGGCAGTGGAGAGTGTGCTGGCGCAGCACACGTTCGACCCGCTGGCCGTGTTCTCCGCTGCGGATGAACTGGAAGCCCATGAGCAGTCAGACGGCGCCGAGCCGCTTGCGCCCGATGTTGAGGACCGCTATGCCCTGGCCATGGAGGCTGAGCGCGTGGCATCGGAGGTGTGCGGCGTGCCTGTGCGCATCGGAGTGCAGTTCGAGTAGGCGGGCTAGGGTATTGGCCGTGGGCACTTACGCGGCCCACGTTACGGCACATTCCATGCAGGAGCACTCTTTGTTTTTGTCGTCGTGAGGGCTCTTGTTCGACGTGCCGCCGTGAGATTCGGCATTGCCTGCGCAGGCAATTGATGAGGCAATCCCACCAAGGGGGTGGATTGTAGCAGGTAACAATTTCAGGCTGACGCGGCGTCGTCAGGGAATGAAATGGTGAACTGCGGTGACTCCGGAGGCTTAGGTGGCAGATCCAGTTCCCACGTCAGTACTGCTTGCAGTCCACACCGTTTCGCCCGACTCGCCAGTTTCTTGTCACCTGTGTAAATAGTGGTGGCGCCACGGGCAATGGCGGTTGCGAGAATTTGCCTGTCAAATTTCAACTTGGCCTTAGTTTCTGCTTCGCTACTGGGGGGCTTGCATCCATTTTCACTGGCCTCAATCAATGCGCATTCGACTGCAGCTCTCAGATCAAAGGGGGCGACTACAAATACTCGCGAATTTGCAATCAAATCCAACCGCTTCTCACGGTCAGGGCCGCCTTCAACCATGAACTCCGCAATGACAGGCGTTGGGACAAGGATACGGGCCTTTGAAGCTGCAAGGTTCTTCAAGAGGTAGTCGACCCTCGCTCTACATTCAGTGACTGGCACACCAGTAATCGGGTCAAGAGGAATTGCCGCATTCTGGTCGAAGGCAATGGCGATAACCGAGGTGTCGAATACAACCATTAGTGCAGTCCGTCCTCATGCCCTCTCAGGCGGTTGATGGATGCATCGATATCAGTGTGTTCTGCCCATCCAGAATCTCTGAGGGCGCGTAGCTTCTGGGTAATATGGTTCAGATCAACGTCTTCCAAGACGGAGAAATCATTCATCTTGAAGCCGAGCAACTTCCATTGGCCCGATTCTTCACGTTCCCAGCGTGCCTCACCATTGACCCTCAACACAGGTCCCTTGTAGAGGTAAGGTGCAATTCGTTGTGCAAGCTCTCGGCTCAGTTCTGCTGACCACGACGTACCGTCTGCATCAACGATGGTTGCATGCGCACTGGTGTCGCGGCCTCCAATTCTGACAAGCTCTCCGTCAACTTCTGCCGCCTCTTTGATGGGGCCAAAACGCTCTGGAATCGGAGCTTCCCTGCCGGGGAATTTGATGACCACCGACTCAACTCCTGCGTACGGCCTGTGCTTCAATTGCCCAACAGCATTGTCTAATCTCAGGAGTTTGTTGATCTCATTGAACGCAGCAACAGCATCATTGGCTGCTGCGCCAGAACTCGCGTGCGCCACTCGAATTGCAATCTTTGGCGCCGCTTCGCGCTCGACCTTCGCAATGGCACACGTACTACCGTTGGCAAGGTGGGAAAAGTGGACGCTTGCCTGATGACCAAGCAGCTTGGAAAGGGCAGCCAAATATTCCGCCAGCCGATTCATTGGAATCGTTTCCGGCGTATAGGCATCAAGCCACAGCTCGTACTCGTCAAGGTGTTCCACAGTAGCTCCGAGCGTACCAGAGCTCACTGGCACCGCCAACGGTTGTTTCGCCCCTACGACATTGGGCCATGAGTGCAAGAAGGTGTGCCTTTGAGGCTCGCAGAGCTGACTTGATTGTCTGAATGCAGTTCGAGTAACTATCGCCGCTCGCGCCGCCACTCCCATGGCGCGGTGGGTTTTGGGTCTGCCCACAACCCAGCCCGCCCAGCGCGCGCCTCGGCCTCCAGCTTGCCCAGGTGCTCGTACCCCTTGCCATAGCGCACGTAGTACCAAGCCATTCCCGCCCGCACCAGCGCCGTCCCGGCATCCTGCCCGCGGCATTCCACATCGGCGACAGTGCGGCCGTAGCGGTCTTTCGTCTTGGGGGTGATCTTGGCGTCGACCTGGAAGCACATATCGGCCAGGTGCTGGCGGCTGCGCTGGCCGAACGGTTGCGCTTTCTCAGGTGCGTCAATGGCACTGAGCCGGATCTTCACCTGCTCGTATGGGTGCGCAGTGTCATCGGTCGGGCAGCGCGCGGTCAGGGTGTCGCCGTCGCTGATGCCGACGACGAGGCAGAGGATTGAGGCGATCATCCTCGGGATAGAAGTAATACACCTGCGAAAAGAACCAATGCCACACCAGCAACAACAAGAATATCAGTCTTCCACATGCGCACCGTCGTGCGCTTCTTGGAGGGGTGGTAGCGCTCCCTGTAATTTCTCTTTATCTCTTCTGCGCGGCGGGCGGAGGATTCTGATGCTGCAATTTGCGTGGCCGCTTTGGCTGTGATTTCTTCCCGAACAACGGCCTCATCTATCAAGGACTGGACTCTGAGCTTGATATACAAAGCTCGAGTTGCTTCCGGTGATTCAGCGGAGTCTGCGTGCGCCTTGGCCCAAAGTCCATCGCGCCGTACTCCATCGGCAATTTCTGCTACGACCTGCTCATACAGCGCTTCCTCGGCGAGCCTTGCTTTTGCAGACATCCCTCTCTCCTAGTGCTCTGCACCCTCAGTGCATGTTGGCTCTCTACAGGCCTCCAGATCCGCTCTTGTCGCGCACACGGCCGATGATCGTGATGTGCTCTGCAACGAGCTGGGGCGTAAGGTCTTCGTCTCTGTAGGCGGTGTTGTCGCTGCGCAGCACGAGTCCGCCGTCAAGGCGGCGGTACAGGCGCTTGACGCGCAGTTCATTGCCGTAGCGGATGGCGTAGACCTTACCGTCGAGCAACTGATCGAAGTCGTTTTCGGCCAGGTTGACGAGGACTGAGTCCCCATCAAAAAGCAGTGGCTCCATGCTGTCGCCTTTGACCTTGAAGCGCTTGAGCTTCTCAGGGTTCAGGCGCATGTGCTGCATCCACGACAGCCGGTAGGTGGCCGGCTCGGAGGCTTCCAGAAGTTCGTATGAAATGGCGGTGTGGCCGTTGCCTCCGCTGAAGCGCACCTGGTATTCGGCAACCTGCACGAAGTCGTCGGGCAGGTCGTCTTCCGCGTGTAGCGCGATGACGTTGCTGCCGCTCGACGTCTTCACAGGCCCATCGCCAGTTGCAAGCCATTGCTGGCTCACCCCCAGTGCAGCTGCAGCGCGAAGCAAATTTTCGCCTCGAAGGAACTTCGACTTTCCGCTAAGCCAACCGTGAACGCTCGGAGGTTTCACATTGCACGCACGGGCGAGATCAGCCTGGGACAAACCAGACTCCTTCATTGCTAGGGCTAGACGGTCGGCAAGAGGCATTAGGCAAGGCTAACAGTTCATATGAAAGGAGTGGCTATTGACTTGAAGTTAGCAAGTCCTAATAATTGGGCCCTATGAACACCCATGCAGCAAAAGTCATAGATGCCCTCGGCGGGACTGCTGAAGTAGCCCGCCTGTTTGAAATTTCCATGCCTAGCGTCAGCGACTGGAAGAGGGACGGTATTCCGCCTGCTCGCGTGATGTTCTTGCGCGTCGCCAAGCGGAAGCAGCTCGCTGGCATCGACTTGCAGGCTGCTACCGCGGATCGGGCTTCCTCCAGGGAGTCCTCTCAACTGGGGGAAGTGGGCCATGGGTGAACGCGAGCAACACGTCTCCTGGCACTTGCTGCGCATGCAGAAGAAGCGCCTGTACTCCCCGACCCGCGCAGGCAAACAGGCTGCACGGATAGAGGCGATGCAGCGCAGCATCACTGCTACTGCGCGACGGTTGGGTGCCAAGGCCTTGCCGTCAATGGACGGGGAACGCTGCGCCGCCGCGCCCGATGCTTCCTCGGCAGAGCAGATGGCCGTAGGGCCGGCCGCAAGCCCTGCAGAGGTGATCAATCGGAAGTGGGCGGGCTCGCAGTCCTGGTTCAAAGAGGCTTTTGGCCCGGAATCGATCCCCACGTCTCGACCAAGGTTCTCACGTCGTCGCGTTGCTGTGGCGATAGGAACTGCAGCAGTCCTTTGCCTGGCGCTGTGGGCAGCGTTTCCAGCGCACTCGTCAGCGTCAGGTGAAAGGTCGTTTGGTTGGGGTGCGTCGAAATGAGCGTCACCAAGGCAATCTGCATTGCTGCGGACTCCACCTCCAGCACTGCCACCTTTTGCTCCAGCGCGGCAATCCGCAGCTCGTCTTTCGATTCCATTTCGTCCGCCCCTTCCGGTGATGGTTGTGTAAGCGACATCCATCGTAGCCGGGAGAGGGCGGGCACCCCACCGCGCTGCAGCGAGCCACCAGAGCCCGAGCCGATGCCCATCAACCATCGCGGCCCACTGCCTCTCGCACCAGCGGGAGCGCAAGCGCAAGCGGTTGAGCCCCAGGAGGTTGCGCATGCCTGAGAGCTTCCACCGCCTTCACGCGTCGCGCTGTCGCCATCCGCGCATCCCAGCTCCACGACCTTTGCGCAACCACTCCACCTGCCTCGCCAGCTTCGCAGCTGGCGGGATTTTCTGATTCGAGGACCGCATGAGCATCAACACCAATGACCTGTCCGCCATTGAGGCGGACGCTGCACGCAAGGTGCTCGAAATCCTCCGCGTATTGAGCGCGGAGCAGGCCGAGCGCGTGCTGGCCCACGTTCACGACGAGCTGGATGCACAGGACGTTGATCGCCCGGTCTTCGCGCGTGGCATCAGCAGCCCGTTGGGAAAGCAAGATATCCCGCTCAAGACGAAGGTTGACGAAGTCACCCACACCCTGTGGCTGCAGCGCATGCGCATGCTGAGCACCGACACCTCGACGGTGTTCCGCAACATCGTCTACCTCGATGTTCACGGCCGCACCTGGAGCGACATGGTGATGGAGAAGATGAACCATGACGCCCAGTGTGCCAAGGCGCGCGCGACGCTCATAGGGCCTATTGGGGCCCCCGAATTCCTGGGGGCGCGCCATGGCTGACCAGATCCGCGAGCTCACCTCTGAAGCGCTCCAGGCCCAGGCGCGTGCGGCAGCTGAGCAGTGCATCCCATTGGAGGAGGCCTGCCAGCACATTGCCCACGACGCCGGTCTGGCGCACAAGTTCGCCGCGGCCTACGAGGCTTCCATTGGGGAGGCTTCGTGATGGCAGCAGTTCCATTCATTACCCGCACGCGCATGGCGCGCAAGCTGGGCCGCGAGGCCGCGCAGCGTGCCGAGGACCGCGCCAACGATGACGCGCCGGGATTCAGTGATGCCGCGCTCGAGCACATCCGCACCACCATGGCCAAGCTTGCTCCGGGCGCCACGGCGCGCGGGGAGGACTTGGTCAACGCCGCGAAGATGGCCGGCATCCGCCCGCCAGACGATCGAGCATTTGGCTCGATCTTCTCCAAGGCCATTCGCTTGGGCTACCTGGACCCTGTGGGCTTCGCGCCTAGGGTCAAAGGTCATGGCACGGCAGGCGGCCGCGTCTACGCGCGGGGGAGGGCCTTGGCGTGAGCACCATCATCATGGCGGCCTGCTGGCCGTTGCAGGGCATGAGCCCGTCGCAGAAGGCGGTGCTGATATCGCTAGCCGACCAAGCCAGTGACGATGGCGTGTGCTGGCCCGGGGTCGGCACCATCGCCAAGCGCACCTGCCTCTCCGAGCGCGCGGTGCAGGATGCATTGGCGTGGCTGCAGGCTGTGGGTCTGGTGTTCCGCGAATATCGGGCCAACACGAGCACCAGCTACACGATCACGCCCGGGCGGTATGACCCAGCGAAAGCACCTTCGGCCCGCGCTCGCACGGCCAAGCCCAGTGGTGCAAATGGCGCACCGGGTGCAGATGGCGCACCCCCCGCAAATCGCGCACCGGGTGGTGCAAACGGCGCACCAGGGGGTGCAAATGGCGCACCTCCAGGGGTGCAGATGGCGCACCCAAATCACCAGTTGAACCATCAAGGAACCGTCATTGAACCTTCCGGGCCGGCTTCGCCGCCCGCCGTGAAGGTCAAGGCCGAGCAGGTGGACGACAAGGAAACCGCTCTGCAGTCGGCATGCCGTGCAACCTGGTCGGCCTACAGCGAGGGTTACGAGCGCCGCTACGGCGCCAAGCCCGTGCGCAACGCATCGGTGAACGCGAAGATTAAGCAGTTTGTGCAGCGCATCGGCCACGACGAGTCTCCTGCGGTGGCTGCGTTCTACGTGGACAAGGTGAGCGATGCCTTCGTGGTGCGCAAGGTGCACGAGGTCGGGCTGCTGCTCTCCGGAGCCGAGGGCTACCGCACGCAGTGGGCTGCCGGTACGGCCATGACCAGCACCAAGGCCAAGCAGATCGACCAGACGCAGAGCAATGCCGATGCGGCGGACGAAGCGGTGGCGATCCTGAGGGCACGCCGCCAGGAGCGAAACGAGGAGGGCGCAGCATGCCGCTGAACGACGACGACACGGTGTGGCTGGTCCGCCAGCTTGTGGCCACCGCTGAATTGCTCGGCCACGAGATGAAGCCCAACGCTGCAGCGCTGCTGGCCGATGACCTGGCCGTCTTCGACCGCGCCACGCTGGCAGCAGCGCTCCAGCGCGTGCGTTCCGAGCACACGGGGCGCCTCACGCCCAAGGCGATCCTTGACCGCATTGATGAAGCCCTGGGTCGCCCAGCCGCCAACGAGGCCTGGGCGCTGGCATCCCAGGCACTGGACGAACGCGCAACGGTGGTGTGGACCTCGGAAATGTCGGACGCATGGCTGATCGCGCGGCCCATCGCCGCGGCTGGCGACATGGTGGGCGCGCGCATGGCATTCATTGCCGCCTACGAGCGCCTGGTGCGCGCCGCGCGCGACGAGCGCCGACCACCCGAGATCACCGTGTCGGTCGGCTGGGATTGTGAGGCGCGTGACGCCGCGATCGACAAGGCCATTCAGGTCGGACTCCTGTCGGCCGAAAGCGCAACGCACTATCGCCGGCCCGCGCTGACTGCCCCGGTATTCAGCCCAAAGGCGCTACTAACGGGCCGCGTGGAGACCACGAAAGAAGCCCATCAGGCGGACGCTACGGTGCGCGAGCGCATCGCCGCTTTGCGTGAAGAGCTCGCAAGCCGTGCCAGCCGGTCCATGCAGGCGCGTGTGCAGCGCGCCGCCGCGCAGCGCCAGGACTTGGCAGAGCGCAAGGCCCGCGCACAGCACTTGGTCGAGGAACGGCTTGCCGCCGAAGGGAAAGGCGGAACCGCATGAGGACTATCGAAGAAATCAAGGGCCGCTGCGTCATCACGGAAGACGGCCATTGGCTGTGGAAGGGCGCGCTGCGCCCCGACGGCCGCCCCAACATCTACGCGCCTGACTACACGCGCGCCGATGGCGGTATGCGGACCCAGTGCGGCATGCGCGCGGTGTGGCACTGCGAGCACCAGAAGCCTGTTCCCGAGGGCTACCGTGTGTACGGCACCTGCGAAGAGCCGGCATGCTGTATGCCGGGCCACATCGCGTGCACCAGCGAGGAAGACTACGGCAAGTGGCTGCAGCGCACGGGCAAGTACAAGGGTCAGACGAAGCGCATCCTGGCGAACCGCGCCATCGGCCGCGCACGCAGCGTGGTGACGCCAGAGATCATTGCGTACATCCAGACCAGCGACAAGTCGGGCTTGGCCCTGGCCGAAGAGCTGCAGATCAGTGCCGCGACCGTGAGCAAGGCGCGCCGCGGCGAGATCGTTGTCTTCCAGGGCCGTGCAGGAGGCATGTTCTCCGGCCTGATCGTTGGTAGCCAGGCATGGAGGGCCTCCGCATGACGCGCACCATGGACTCCAGTGCTGAGCACCGCCACCGCTGCGAGGTGAGGCACCTGATCCGCCTTGCTATGGAGCAGGGCCGCGAGCGGGTGCGCGCGTACCTGGACGACAAGCGCGTAGCCGGAAGGCAGGCCCAGCTGCGCGCCGATATCAATGCGCAGGTCAAGGCCGGGAACAAAGGGGAGGATAGCGTATGGCTCTGATCCTTGGCATCGACCCCGGCGCCAACACGGGTGTAGCCACATTCATCGACGGCACGCTGGCACGCCTGGAAACTATCGCCCCCCATGAGATCGAGCGCACGCTGCGCGAGGCCATGCCGGCGCGTGTGGTGTTCGAGGACTCGCGCCTGCAGTCCCACACTTGGACGCGCGCCAAGAGCGGCGCCGCCAGCGCGAAGATGGCGCGCAACGTGGGACAGGTGGATGCCTGGTGCATGCTCATCACGGCCATCTGCAGCGAGTTGGGCATTCCCGCCCACGGCATCAGCCCGGCGGGCAAGGGCTCCAAGATGCAGGCGGACCGCTTCGCCATCCTGACGGGCTGGCAGGCGCGCAGCAATGAGCACGAGCGCGACGCTGCGATGGTGGCGTGGCCGTACCGCAGCGCTCAGGGAGGACACCATGCCTGACCAGCAAATCACTATGGCCGACGTGAACCGCCTGTGTGACCACTGGGGGCGGGGAGGCGACGAGCCGCCGAAGCCGCCCGTGTTCGTGTTCCCTCGGCAGCTGGCGATAGACCTGGCCCGCGAGCTGGACCGCATGGCAATAGTGGAGTTCACCAAGGATGCCGACGGTGCAACGCTTGTGCGTGTGCTCCAGGTGCGCCACCCGGACGAACTCACCGACGACGAACGGCTGGGGCTCGCCTTGGCGAATGGAATCCGCTACGTCGAGCAGCCTGAGTTGCTCACGTTTCGCACGGGCATTGACAGCATGAAGCCGATGCAGTTGGTGGACATGGAGGTCGGCCAGTGGCAGGGCATGCGCTTCATTCAATCGCCCCCGGTGCCCATCCTGCCGCCACTGAGCGTTACGGCCCGCGATCCTGCAGAGCACATGGCCCGCTTGCGCAAATTCACCAGGCAGGACTGGAGGGGGCGCCGTGGCTGACATCGCACTGCATGCTGTCTGGTCCACCCAGGAGCAGGCCCGCGCCAGCTTCCTGCAGCGCGTGGCGCCCTGGTGCATGGAGCAGTGGGCCGCTGGCCGCCGCCTCGAGGTGGAGGTGCGCCTGCACGAGGACGCCAAGACCGACCGCCAGCGGAAGTACTACCACGGCATCGTGCTCAAGAGCATCGCGGATCAGGCTCGTCCCAACGGCCAGAGTTTCCCGCTTCCGGTGTGGAAGGAGCACTTCCGCGCCGAGTACCTCGGCTTCAAGACGCTGACGACCATCAATCCGTTGACGGGCAAGAAGTCGCGCCGCCGGGTGCGCATCAGCACTGAAGACCTGGGCGTGC
>JASLFM010000115.1 GCA_030150585.1 Acidovorax sp. | reverse complement strand
CGCATGAGGCCAGACCAGGGCCTCATGCGGCTTCGGCCCCGCGCGCAAGGCGGGCGGCCGTCGCTAGCTATCAAAACAAGAGTATTTCCTTTGTCCCCCGCCCACTCCGTCCTGCACGACGTCTTCGGCTACGAACAATTCCGCGGCCCGCAGGAGGCCATCGTCGGGCACGTGATCGCCGGTGGCGACGCGCTCGTGCTCATGCCCACGGGCGGCGGCAAGAGCCTGTGCTACCAGGTGCCGGCCATCGTGCGTCACGATGCGGGCCAGGGCGTGGCCATTGTCGTGTCGCCGCTCATCGCCCTCATGCACGACCAGGTGGGCGCGCTGCACGAGGCCGGGGTGAACGCGGCCTTCCTCAACTCCACGCTCGACTGGCAGCAGACGCTGGACGTGGAGCGGCACCTGGCGCGCGGCGAGATCACGCTGCTCTACGCCGCGCCCGAGCGCGTGACCACCGAGCGCTTCCTCGACCTGCTGGACGGCCTGCACCGGCGCGGGCAGCTCTCGCTGTTCGCCATCGACGAGGCGCACTGCGTGAGCCAGTGGGGCCACGACTTCCGGCCCGAATACCGCCAGCTGTCCCTGCTGCACGAGCGCTACCCCGACGTGCCGCGCATCGCCCTCACGGCCACGGCCGACGAGCTCACGCGCGCCGACATCGTCGCCGGGCTGCAGTTGCAGGAGGCGCGGCAGTTCGTCAGCAGCTTCGACCGGCCCAACATCCGCTACCGCATCGAGGAAAAGAAGGAGCCGCTCACGCAGCTGCTGCGCTTCATCGAGCGCGAGCACCCCGAGGAAGCGGGCGTGGTCTACTGCCAGTCGCGCAAGCGCGTGGAGGAACTCGCGGCCGCGCTGGTCGATGCGGGCCTCAAGTCCCTGCCCTACCACGCGGGGCTGCCGCCCGAAGTGCGCCAGCAGAACCAGGACCGCTTCCTGCGCGAGGACGGCATCGTGATGGTGGCCACCATCGCGTTCGGCATGGGCATCGACAAGCCCGATGTGCGCTTCGTCGCGCATGTGGACATGCCCAAGAACATCGAGGGCTACTACCAGGAGACGGGCCGCGCGGGCCGCGACGGCCTGGCCGCCGACGCCTGGATGGCCTACGGCCTGCAGGACGTGGTGAACCAGCGCCGCATGATCGACGAGAGCCCCGCGGCCGAGGAGTTCAAGGCCGTGATGCGCGGCAAGCTCGACGCGCTGCTCGCGCTGGCCGAAGCCACGGACTGCCGCCGCGTGCGGCTGCTCGCCTACTTCGGCGAGGCGGCCGAACCCTGCGGCAACTGCGACAACTGCCTGAACCCGCCCGCCGTGTGGGACGGCACGGACGCCGCGCGCAAGCTGCTGTCGACCATCTACCGCGTGCACGAGGCCAGCGGCCTCACCTTCGGCACGGGCCACATCATGGACATCGTGCGCGGCAAGGACACCGACAAGGTGCGCCAGTTCGGCCACGACAAGCTCTCCACCTTCGGCCTGGGCGCCGCGTACAGCGAGGCCCAGCTGCGCGGCGTGCTGCGCCAGCTGCTGGCCATTGGCGCCGTGGGGCTGCACAAGGTGGCGATGGACAACGGCCACACCTTCGACACGCTGTGCCTCACCGAGGGCTCGCGCCCCGTGCTGCGCGGCGCGCAGGCCGTGCAGCTGCGCGAAGCCACGGCCCACGCCGCGCCCAGGCGCACGCGCCGCGCGAGCACCCCGCCCGTGGCCGCCGCCAACCTGGGGCCCGATGCGCAGGTACGCTTCATCAACCTCAAGGCCTGGCGCGCCGAGGTGGCGCGCGAGCACAACCTGCCGGCTTACGTGATCTTCCACGACGCGACGCTGGCCGCGATCGCCGAGCGGGCGCCCGCCACGCTCGACGACCTGCAGGGCATCAGCGGCATGGGGGCGAAAAAGCTCGAGGCCTACGGCGAGGACGTGCTGCGGGTGTGCCGGCAGTAGCTGCCGGCTGAGAAAGCGAATCAGGCGCGGCGCAAGGCCAGCGTACCGGCCCAGTCCTGCGCGATGCGCTGCACCACCCCCGCGGACCATGCGGGCGCGCCATCGGCGCGGCACTCCTGCAGCGCCCAGTGCTGCACGCCCTCGGCCGCCAGGGCGCACGCGAGCGTGCGCAGGTCGTCCTCGCCATACAGCCCCGCATGCCAGGTGGTGCGGCATTCATACGCCACGCCGCTGGCGAGCAGGTGGCGCAGCGATGCCCAGGCCTTGGCGCCGCTGCCCGGCGTGCGCGTGACGGCGTCGTAGCGCTGCGGCGGCGCCTTGATATCGAGCCCCACCCAATCGAGCAGCGGCAGCAGGGCCGCGAGACGTTCCGGGTACATGCCTGCCGTGTGCAGGCCCGTGGCGAAGCCCAGGGCCCGCACGCGCTCCAGCGCCTCTTGCAGGGCGGCCTGCAGCGTGGGCTCGCCGCCCGAGAACACCACGCCGTCGAGCAGGCCGCGCCGCTCGTCCAGCAGGCGCTCCACGTCGGCCCAGGTGTGGGCGGGCGGCGCGTTCGCGTCCAGCAACTGCGTGTTGTGGCAGTAGCCGCAGCGCCAGGGGCAGCCCTGGCAGAACACCACGGCCGCGAGCTTGCCGGGAAAGTCAATCGTGGTGAGCGGCGTCAGGCCCCCCAGGCGCAGGGCCCGCGCAGGCAGTGCGTCAGCCGTGGCGGTTGCAACCACGTGCGGGCTCGGCGAAGAATTGGCGCTCGTGGTGCTCGCCCTGCTTGCCCACGTTGAAGCTGGCGACGGGGCGGTGGTAGCCCATCACGCGCGTCCAGACCTCGCAGGGCTGGCGCTCGGCATCGGTGAGCTGCACGGCAGCCAGGGCGGCTTGTTCGGTGGTGGAGAAATGGCTCATGGTGGACTCCTTGGGGGGTTGAAAACTACGGTTTCGATAGCTGCTTGCGATTGACGGTTAAGCGCTGGAAGCCCGTTGGGGCCTCAAGCCGCGAGCAGGTGCCGGCGCTTGGCCGCCAGCCGCTCCTCGTCGCATGCAGGGCAGAACGGGTGCTCGCCCGCCAGGTAGCCGTGCGTGGGGCAGATGGAGAAGGTGGGCGTGACAGTGATGTAGGGCAGGCGGAAGTTCGTCAACGCGCGCTTGACCAGCTCGCGGCAGGCCGCGCCGCTGGAGATGCGCTCGCCCATGTATAGGTGCAGCACCGTGCCGCCGGTGTACCTGCCTTGCAGCGCCTCCTGGCGCTGCAGCGCCTCGAACGGGTCGCTGGTGAAGCCCACGGGCAGCTGCGACGAGTTCGTGTAGTACGGCTGTTCGGCCGTGCCGGCCTGCAGGATGGCGGGCCAGCGCTTCTTGTCCTCCTTGGCGAAGCGGTAGGTGGTGCCTTCGGCAGGCGTGGCTTCGAGGTTGTAGAGGTGGCCGGTTTCCTCCTGGAAGGCGGTCATGCGTTCACGCACGTGGTCGAGCAGGCGCAGCGCGAACCGGTGGCCCCATTCCGTCGTGATGTCGTGCGCATCGCCCGTGAAGTTGCGGATCATCTCGTTGATGCCGTTCACGCCCAGCGTGCTGAAGTGGTTGCGCAGCGTGCCCAGGTAGCGCTTGGTGTAGGGGAACAGGCCCTGGTCCATGAGGCGCTGGATGAGCTTGCGCTTGGTCTCCAGGCTTTGCTTGCCGAGCTCGAGCAGGCGATCGAGCGCAGTGAACAGGGCACCCTCGTCGCCCGCATGCAGATAGCCCAGCCGCGCGCAGTTGATGGTCACCACGCCCAGGCTGCCGGTCTGCTCGGCGCTGCCGAACAGGCCGTTGCCGCGCTTGAGCAGCTCGCGCAGGTCGAGCTGCAGCCGACAGCACATGGATCGCACCATGTTCGGCGACAGTTCGGAGTTGATGAAGTTCTGGAAGTACGGCAGGCCGTACTTGGCCGTCATGTCGAACAGGGCGGCGGCGTTCTCGCTCTCCCAGGGGAAGTCGGGCGTGATGTTGTACGTGGGAATGGGGAAGGTGAACACGCGGCCCTTGGCGTCGCCCGTGGTCATGACGTCGATGTAGGCGCGGTTAATCAGGTCCATTTCGGCCTGCAGCTCGCCGTAGCAAAACGGCATCTCCACGCCGCCGATCACCGGCACCTGATCGCGCAGGTCCTCCGGGCAGGTCCAGTCGAAGGTGAGGTTGGTGAACGGCGTCTGCGTGCCCCAGCGCGAGGGCACGTTGAGGTTGTAGACCAGCTCCTGGATGCACTGGCGCACGGCGGCGTAGTCCATGCCGTCCTTGCGCACGAAGGGCGCCATGTAGGTGTCGAACGACGAGAACGCCTGCGCGCCGGCCCATTCGTTTTGCAGCGTGCCGAGGAAGTTCACGATCTGCCCCACGGCGGAGCTCATGTGCTTGGGGGGCCCCGCCTCCACCTTGCCCGGCACGCCGTTCAGCCCCTCGTGCAGCAGCGTGCGCAGCGACCAGCCCGCGCAGTAGCCGCTGAGCATGTCGAGGTCATGGATGTGGAGGTCGCCGCTGCGGTGCGCCTCGCCGATCTCGGGCGCGTAGACATGCGAAAGCCAGTAGTTGGCCGTGACCTTGCCCGCCACGTTGAGGATCAGCCCGCCCAGCGAGTAGCCCTGGTTGGCGTTGGCGTTCACGCGCCAGTCGGCGCGCGTGAGGTATTCGTTGATGGAGCGCTCCACATGCACCAGCGTCTGCCGGTCGCCACGCAATGTGGCGTGCTGCTCGCGGTAGACGATGTAGGCGCGCGCGGTGGCCAGGTGGTTGGCGGCGATCAGGGTCTGTTCCACCACATCCTGGATCTGCTCGATGGCAGGGGCCCCGCCGCGGAAGCGGTGGACCAGCACCTTGGTCACCTGGGCGGTGAGCAACTGCGCCTCGTCCTCGCCGAACTCGCCCGTGGAAGCGCCCGCGCGCACGATCGCCCGCAGGATGCGCCCCGCATCGAAAGCGGTGCGTTCGCCGCTGCGCAGGATCACATCGCGCGGCAGGGTGGTGGTGGCCATGGAAACTCCAAAACACTACATATAGTGTTCACGATACCCATCGAACACCATAGGTAGTTTGATCAAGCACAACGTCGAGGGCCGGAGCCTCCACGGAACCGCGATCGGATATAAACGGGCGGCCTCCATGGCGGGGCCATTCAATCCATACGTACGAGAGGGAGATCGATGTTCAAGCAAGCAATCGCCGCTGCTGCATTGCTGGGCGCAGGCCTGGCCCAGGCCTTCATGCCGCAGAGCGGCACCTGGGTGGTGACGTCGGAAGTCAACGGCCTGCCCGGACGCGGCTTGGCCATGGACGCGCAGAACGGCACGCTGGTCATGCAGATGTACGCCTACGAGAGCAACGGCCAGTCGTCGTTCTACCTGGCCTCGGGGCCCTTGAGCAACGACCGCTTCACGGGCCCGCTGACGCGCTACAGTGGCGGCCGCTACTTCGGCAGCGGCCCCCGCTCCGGCGTCGAGGCCGGCACTCCCGGCAACGTCAGCATCCGCTTCACGAGCGGCACCACGGGCTTCATCACTTTCCCCGGGGAGCCGGAAGTCGCCATTTCGCGCTTCAACTTCGGCTATCCCGCCACCGTCCAAAGCCTCAAGGGCCTGTGGACGTTCACGTCGCTGGGCTCCGAAGGGGTCCTGGCCGACGCCGCCGTCTTGTCCGTCCAGACCGCCGGCACCTCGGGCGGCAACGGCATCATGCAAACCTCCGACAACCGGTTTGGCTGCGAGCACCAGACCAGCGGCAGCCTGGCGGGCGGCGTGCTGTGCGTCAAGGTCGACGCG
>JASLFM010000110.1 GCA_030150585.1 Acidovorax sp. | reverse complement strand
TGCTGGCCGGCTGCGGCGGCAGCGACGGCCCCGATCCGCTGCCCACCCTGGACGGCAAGGCGCCCCTGGTCATTTCCCACCGTGGACTGCCCGGCCTCTTCCCCGAGGAAACCCGCATGGCCTACGAGGCCGCCGCCGACGCGGGCGGCGACTCGCTGGAGCTGGACGTGCACCTGACGCGGGACTGCATCCCCGTGGCCCGCCACAACCCCTGGCTCGGCGACAACACCAACATCGCCGACGTGGCCGCCAAGGTCCCCGAAGTCATGGCGCGCAAGCGCACCGTGCCGGGCGTGCTGGTTCCGGTGAAGTACGACGTTGCCAAGTACGGCGGCCCGAAGGCCTACCTGAGCGACCTGACCGACCCCGCGAACCCGAAGTCGGTGCTCAAGTCCCTGGTGGTGGACGGCGAGGACCACACGGGCGACTGGTCCATCACCGACTTCACGCTGGCCGAGCTGCGCCAGTTCGGCATCAACGGCACGACCTACGACGCGCGCGACGAGCGCCCCGCCACCTACAACGGCCTGCTGCCCATCCTGACGCTCCAGGAGGTGATCGATATCGCCAAGGCCAAGTCCAAGGCCACGGGCCGCACCATCAGCATCTATCCGGAAACGAAGAACCCGCTGTGGAACAACGCCCAGGCCAAGGCCAACGGCTGCGGTGCCCCGGGCGCCTCCCATCCGTTCGAGGATGCGTTCCTGCAGGTCATCAACGCCAACGGCCTGAACACCCGGGACTCCGCACTGTACGTGCAGAGCTTCGACCCCGACAGCCTGCTGTACATGCGCAGCGCCGGCCTCAAGGCCAAGGCGGTCCAGCTCATCGACGGCAACGACGTGGACTACAAGACCGGCAACATGGTCTACGTGGGCGACAGCAGCGACGTGTACACCTTCGTCGACGGCCGCCCCTACAGCTACACCGTGGCGGGCAACCCGGCCACCTTCGGCGACATGATCACCCCCGCGGGCCTCGCGCAGATCAAGCAGTACGCCGACGGCATCGGCCCCTGGAAGCCGCAGGTCATCCGCCTGTCCGGCCCCACCGGCAAGCTGGCCGACGTGAACAGCGCCGTGCCCACCAGCCTGACCGCCGACGCGCACAAGGCCGGCCTGTTCGTCCACGTGTACACCTTCCGCAACGAGAAGAAGTACCTCGCGGGCCTGTTCAAGGGCGACCCGGTGGCCGAATACCTGCCCTACTTCCGCGCGGGCGTGGACGGCGTCTTCACGGACTTCACGGGCACGGCCATCACGGCCCGCCAGCAGTACCTGAAGGAAACGGGCCGCTGATGCCCCTCCGGCATGGCCCTATCATGGGGCCATGCTGATCGAGACCCTTGGCACCGCACGCGACCTGGGCCGCCTCAACGAGATCTTGGGCGTGCTCATCCGCCACGGCTTCGGCGACACCGTGCGCCGGCTGGGCCTGGCCGACAAGCTCGAGCGCGCGGGCCACATGCTCAAGTGGGAGCACGCGGCCGACCTCGCGCGCGTGGAGCCGCCTGCCCAGGTGCGGCTGGCGCTGGAGGAACTGGGCCCCACGTTCGTGAAGTTCGGCCAGATCCTCGCGGGCCGTGCCGATCTGTTCGGGCCCGAGTGGATCGCCGAGTTCGAAAAGCTCCACAGCCAGGTGCCCGCCGTGCCGCTGGAGAGCCTGCGCCCCCAACTGCGCGAGGACCTGGGCGGCGAGCCCGAGGCGGTCTTCGCGCGCTTCGACGTAGAACCGCTCGCTGCCGCATCGATCGCCCAGGTGCACCGCGCGCAGCTGCACGACGGCAGCGAAGTCGTGGTGAAGATCCGCCGCCCCGGCATCACCGACGTGATCGAAGCCGACCTGCGCCTGCTCGCGCGCCTGGCCGCGCTGGCCGAGACCGAGCTGCCCGCGCTCAAGCCCTACCGCCCGCAGCGGCTCGTGCGCGAGTTCGCGCGCTCGCTGCGCCGCGAGCTCAACCTCGCGGCCGAATGCCGCCACGCCGAGCGCATCGCGCACAACATGGCGGCGCTGCCCCACATCGTCATCCCGCGCGTGCACTGGCAGCACACGGGCGAGCGCGTGAACGTGCAGGACTGCATACAGGGCGTGCCCGGCGGGCAGCTCGAACGGCTGACGGCCGAGGCCGGCTTCGACCGCGCGGTGCTCGCGCGGCGCGGCGCGCGGGCCGTGCTGCAGATGATCGTGCGCGACGGCCTGTTCCATGCCGACCCGCACCCGGGCAACGTGTTCTACCTGCCGGGCAACGGCATCGCGTTCATCGACTTCGGCATGGTCGGCCGCCTGTCTCAGCGCCGCCGCGCGGAGCTGCTGCACCTCTTGCTCGGGCTCGTCGAGGGCCAGCCCCATGCTGTGGCCGAGGTGCTGCTCGACTGGGCCGGCGATGAGCACGGCGTGCAGCCGGCGCAGCTCGAAACGGAAATCGAAGCCTTCGTGGACCAGTACCATGGCGTGCCGCTCGCGCAGCTCAACCTGGGGCAGATGCTGGCCGACGTGACGGCCATCCTGCGCGAGCACCGCCTGGGCCTGCCGCCCGACCTGGCCCTGCTCATCAAGGCCTTTATCTCACTCGAAGGCATGGGCCGCAACCTCGACCCGGCCTTCCACATGGCCGCCGAAGCCCTGCCGCTGCTGCGCGAGGTGGCCCAGGCCCGCTACGCGCCGCACGCCGTGGCGCGGCGCTCGTGGCGCACCCTGCGCCAGTTGCTCTCCACGGCCGAGCGCCTGCCCGAAGACCTGGGCCGGCTGATGCGCAGCGCGCGCCGCGGGCGGCTGCAGGTGGGCATTGAGGTCACGCACCTCAAGCGCGTGGGCGACCAGATCGACCGCGCGGCCAACCGGCTCGCAATGGCGCTCGTGATCGCGGCGCTCATCGTGGGTTCGTCGATCGTGATGACCGTGCGCGGGGGGCCTACGCTGTTCGGCCTGCCGGCCTTCGGCTTCCTGGGCTTCTTCGGGGCCGTGGTCTGCGGCCTGTGGCTGGTGCGGGCCATCTGGCGCAGCAGCCGCCCCCACGACGACGACCATCCCTGAGCCGGGCTGCGGCGCGCTCCACGACACCCCCGAGGAAACCCTAATTGCTTCTAATTTCATAGCTGCGGACCGAACAACCGCAGAGGGATAACACCGTCACGCTGCCGTC
The DNA here is from genome assembly GCA_030150585.1 of Acidovorax sp. Lineage (GTDB taxonomy): Bacteria > Pseudomonadota > Gammaproteobacteria > Burkholderiales > Burkholderiaceae_C > JASLFM01. The sequence continues at coordinate 2,811 of JASLFM010000110.1, read as the reverse complement.
AGGCTCTGGCTAGAGTGCTCCGTAGAATCGCGCCGTTGCAAAAAATCGTCCAGCCCAGGCCCTCACCCATGCCTGCGGCCTCATGCGAGCACCCCGCCTTTTTCTTGGAGACACCATGCAGGCTTTACTCTCACTATCGCGGGCCATCGACAGGCTCAATGCCTTCGTCGGCAAATATTGCATCTGGCTGATCTTCGCCGCCACCTTCATCAGCGCGGCCAACGCCGTGGTGCGCAAGGCGTTCAACACCAGTTCCAATGCCTTCCTCGAAGTGCAGTGGTACCTGTTCGCCTGGTCGTTCCTGATCGCGGCCGGCTATACGCTGCTGCACCGCGAACACGTGCGCATCGACGTGGTGAACAGCCGCCTGTCCAAGAAGGCGCAGGTGTGGATCGACATCATCGGCTTCGCGTTCTTCCTCACGCCGCTGTGCATCGTCATCCTCGTGCTGTCTACGCCCGAGGTCATCCAGAAGTACACCTCGGGCGAAATATCGGGTAACGCCGGCGGCTTGATCCGCTGGCCGGTGTGGGTGGCCATCCCCGTGGGTATCACGCTGCTGATGCTGCAGGGCTGGTCCGAGCTGATCAAACGCATCGCCTTCCTGCGCGGCCAGGGGCCGGACCCCATGGGCAAGCTGACCGACAAGAGCGCCGAAGAGGAGCTGGCCGAAGCCCTGCGCGCCGAGGCTGAGAAGAAGCAGGCCGCGGCCTCCGCACAACGCTGAACGCAGGAATCCCGACCATGGAATTCATTACCACCAACTACGCCCCGATCATGTTCGCGGGGCTCATCGTCTTTCTGCTGCTGGGCTTTCCCGTTGCATTCAGCCTGGGGGCCTGCGGCCTGGCGTTCGGCTTCCTGGGCATCGAGCTGGGGGTGTTCCCCTCCACCGTGATTGCCTGGCTGCCCCAGCGCATCATCGGCATCATGGCCAACGACACGCTGCTGGCCGTGCCCTTCTTCACCTTCATGGGGTTGATCCTCGAACGCTCCGGCATGGCCGAGGACCTGCTCGATACCGTCGGCCAGGTGTTCGGCCCGATCCGCGGTGGCCTGGCGCTGGCCGTGATCTTCGTGGGTGCGCTGCTGGCAGCCACCACGGGCGTGGTGGCTGCCTCCGTGATCTCCATGGGCCTGATCTCGCTGCCCATCATGCTGCGCTACGGCTACGACCGGCCGCTGGCCAGCGGCGTGATCGCCGCCTCGGGCACGCTGGCGCAAATCATCCCGCCCTCGCTGGTGCTGATCCTCATGGCCGACCAGCTCGGCCGCAGCGTGGGCGAGATGTACAAGGGCGCCTTCATCCCCGGCTTCATGCTCATGGGCCTGTACGTGCTGTGGGTGGTCATCCTCGCCATCTTCAAGCCCAGCACCGTGCCCGCCCTGCCGCCAGAGGCGCGCATCTACCGCGAAGACAACGGCAGCGGCGGCTACGCATCGCTGGCCGTGGTGATGGGCGTTTCGACCATCGCGGCCATCTTCCTGGCCGAGCACCTGGCCGACGTGCACAGCTGGTGGCAGGGCAAGGAAGTGCTGGAGGTAGCCACTGACGAGAAGATCGTCACCGCGATGTGTGGCGGCACCTTCCTGGCTTTCGTGCTTGCGGGCATCAACCGCATCTTCAAGCTGGGCCTGCTGTCCAAGCTGGCCGAGCGGGTGACCTTCGTGCTGATCCCGCCGCTGCTGCTCATCTTCCTGGTGCTGGGCACCATCTTCCTGGGCATCGCCACGCCCACCGAGGGTGGCGCCATGGGCGCCATGGCGGCGCTGGTGATCGGTTTCGCGCGCCGGCGGCTGGACATGAAGCTGCTCAAGCAAGCGCTCAACTCCACCACCAAGCTCGCCAGCTTCGTGATGTTCATCATGGTGGGCGCCACCACCTTCAGCATGATCTTCCAGGCCGCCGACGGTCCGAAGTGGGTCGAGCACCTGCTGACCGGCCTGCCGGGCGGCCAGGTGGGCTTCCTGATCGTGGTGAACATCATGATCTTCTTCCTGGCCTTCTTCCTGGACTACTTCGAGCTGTCGTTCATCGTGGTGCCGCTGCTGGGCCCCGTCGCCGAGAAGATGGGCATCGACCTGATCTGGTTCGGCGTGCTGCTGGCCGTGAACATGCAGACCTCGTTCATGCATCCGCCGTTCGGCTTCGCGCTGTTCTTCCTGCGCAGCGTGGCGCCCGAGAAGCAGTACGTCGACCGTGTCACGCAGAAGGTGATCGAGCCCGTGACCACCATGCAGATCTACAAGGGCGCAATCCCCTTCGTGCTGATCCAGCTCGTCATGGTGGGTGTGCTCATCGCCTTCCCCGGCATCGTCACGGGTGCGCTCGACAAGAAGCAGAAGGTGGACCTGGACGCCGTGGGCACGCAGATGATGCAGAACATGGGCACCGACAACGGCTACGGCGGCGATGGGGGCTACGGCAGCGACCAGCCTGCCGAGCAACCGGATGCCGGGCAGCCCGAGCAGCCGGCCGCCCAGCCCGCGGAGCCCGCATCCGACGCCGCCCAGGGCGGCGACGACCCGCTCAAGGCCGCGCTGGAAGAAGCCGCGAAGGCCGAAAAGAAATAAGCCAAAAAAGGCTGCAGCGCCCGTCTACTGGGCGCAAGCAGCTCCGCTTTCAAGAGCAAAAAAATAACCGCCCGAGGGCGGTTATTTTTTGGGGCGGAGAAGATCAGATCTTCACGCTGTTCATGTACTGGTTGTACGGGAACTCGGAAGCGCGGTTCCACAGGATCTGGTCACGCTGGAATGCACGCATGCTTTCGTAGATCGTCTTGAACTCGGGCGACTTGGCCACGTGCTCGG
>JASLFM010000094.1 GCA_030150585.1 Acidovorax sp. | reverse complement strand
TCCTGCACGAAGGATTTGTCGATCTTGAGTTCGTGGATCGGCAGGCGCTTGAGGTAGGCGAGCGACGAATACCCCGTGCCGAAATCGTCCAGCGCAAACGCCACGCCCAGTGCCACGAGGGCATGCATCTTGGCCACGGCGTCGTCGAAATCGTCCATCACGAGCCCCTCGGTCACCTCGAGCGTGAGCCGCGTGGGGTCGGCCCCGGTCCGCGCGAGCAGCGCCTGCAGCCGGGGCACGAAGCCCGCGTCGCGGAACTGGCGCACGCTCACGTTCACCGACAGGCCCAGCCCCAGCGCGCACAGAGGGGGTGATGCCAGCAGGCCGCAGGCCTGCTCCAGCACCCAGTCGCCCAGCACGACGATGAGATCGGACTCCTCGGCCACCGGGATGAACGCCGCCGGCGGCACCAAGCCCCGCTCCGGGTGCTGCCAGCGCACCAGCGCTTCGGCGCCCACGGCGCGCCCCGTTCGGTCCACCTGCGGCTGCAGGTACATGCGCAACTCGCCCGCCTGGATCGCATGGCGCAGCTCGCGCTCGATGCGAAAGCGCTGCTCCGCCGCCTCGGCCATGCCCTGCTCGAAGAAGGCCGCCCGGCCGCCGCCCTGCTCCTTGGCCTGGTGCAGCGCCGTGCCCGCGCGGCGCAGCGCGTCGTGCAAGCCATCGCCACCGCTCTGGGGATAGAGCGTCATGCCCAGGCTCGCGCCCATGCGCACCTCCTCGGCGGTGCCATCGAGTGGCAGTGGCTCGCGCAGTCCGTCCAGCACGGCCTCGGCAACAGCCAGCGTCTGCCGCACCGCGTGCACCACGTCAGCTCCCAGACCCTGCAACACGATCGCGAACTCGTCCCCCGCTACGCGCACGAGCAGGCCCTCGCCCGGCAGCAGCGCAGCGATCCGCTGCGCCACGGCACGCAGCAGGCGGTCGCCCAGTTCGTTGCCACGCGCATCGTTGAAGGTGGTGAAGCGGTCCAGGTCAAGCAGCAACAGCGCGTGCACCTGCCCCACCGGGCGCCCTGGCCGCCCCTGCAACGCTTCGAGCCGCTGCATGAGCGCATGCCGGTTGGGCAGGCCCGTGAGCGCGTCGAAATGCGCCAGGCGGTGGACTTCCGCGGCCGCACGGCGGGCCTCCACCACGCGGCGCTGGTAGCTGCGACGCGACAGCAGCGTGGCCGCGGCCGTGAGCCCCAGTACGCCTGCGAAGTAGGCCACGTACGCCAGCCGGTTCCCGTAGCGCGCGGGGGGCATCCAGCCCTGGAAGTCGCCCCAGACGAAAAGCAGGAACAGCGACCCCGTCGCCCCCACGAGCCAGAGCGTGGAGCGCACGCCCAGCACCCAGCCCGAGAAGACGATGAGCACCGGGTAGTTCAGCAGGTTGGGGCCGCGCATGCCCCCGTTGGTCGCAGCCACCAGCGAGACGACGCCCCAGACGCCCCACACGAGCACCAGCGCTGCAAGGTACCCGCGCCGCCAATGCCCCAGCAGCAGCGAAGCGCACCCCATGAGCCCCGCGCCGAAGTTGAGCCCCACGTGGATCCACGGCACGGGCCGGTCGAGCAGCAACAGCGCGGCGATGGTGCTGCCCACGGCCCAAACCGTCCAGCCGCCCACCCGCACGAGGCGCCGCGCAGTCGCGTCTTCATGCTCGGTCGGTGCCGACGGCGTGGCATCGGTCATGGGACATCGGGTGAGTGGAAGTGTGGTATCGGATCGTAACTCCACAAACCCGAATGGTGCGCGGGTTTCTGCGCGCTCAGTCTCCGTCGCGCCGGGGTGGTGCGGTGCGCTTGCCACCCTTGCCCTTGCCGCGTGCTTCGGCGCGCTCGGCCTTGCGGGCTGCACGCTCGGCCTCCTGCGCGCGGCCAGCGGCGAGCCAGGCCTCGAATTCCTCGGGCGACTCCAGGCTCACGCGGCCGATCGAACCCGAGCGAAAGTCGGTAATGACGAGCTCGGCTGCCTTCTGCAGGTTCACGCGCCCCCCGCCCATCATTGCGCCGCGCTTGCGGCCGATGGCTTCGAGCAGCTCATCGTCGTGCATGGCCGCCACCACATCGGCGGCCAGGCCCAGCTTGTAGCGCGCCTCCAGCGCGGGCACATAGTGGCGCTGCAGCGTGCGCAGCAGTTCGAGCGCGACCAGCTCCTCATCGTAGGCATTGCGGCCCACGGCGCCGCTGGCCGCCAGGTTGTAGCCGCTCTCGGGCACGATGATGCGCGGCCAGAGCATGCCGGGCGTGTCCCAGAGGTAGAAGTCATCGGCCAGCGTGATGCGCTGCTCCAGCTTGGTGATGCCTGCCTCGTCACCCGTCTTGGCCTGGCGCTTGTCGGTCAGCGTGTTGATGAGCGTGGACTTGCCCACGTTGGGGATGCCGCAGATCAGCACGCGCATGGGCTTGGCCATGCCGCCGCGTCCCGGGGCAAGGAACCGGCAGGCCTCAATCAGGCGCTTGGCCGGCGCGGGCTCCGAGGCGTCGAGCGGCACCGCGCGCGTTCCGGGCTGGGCGTTGTACCAGGCGAGCCACGCTTGCGTGCGCACGGGGTCGGCCAGGTCCTGCTTGTTGACTACCTTCACCGTGGGCCGGTGGCCCGTGATCTCGGACAGCAGCGGATTGGCGCTCGAGCCGGGCAGCCGCGCGTCCAGCACCTCGATCACGACGTCGATGTCCTTGATGCGCTCGGCAATCGCCTTGCGCGTGAGATGCATGTGACCGGGAAACCACTGGATGGCCATGGGGAAGATTTTTCGCTGTTGTCCGAGGGCGCAAGGATAATCGCGTCTCTCTTTGTCCTCAGCCGCCATGCCCGCAGATCCTCGCCAGAAGCAAAATTCCGAAATGCTGTTCAAGGGCGTGGTGTGCGCGCTGATCGGCGCCGTCATCCTCCTGGCGCCCACGTTTGCACGCTCGCCCAGCGTGCAGGATCTCATGCGCCAGGCTGCGCTCGTGGGCTGGTTCGCGCTCGTGCTGGGCGGCGCCTTCATCGCCCGCGCGCTGTGGCAGCGCCGGCGGTGACCGACCTCGCCGCCGCCCAGGCCCAATTCGCCGCATTGCAGGCCCGCGCCGAGGCGGCGGGGCTTGCATTGCGCGCGCCCCCGCCCGAGCCCACGAGCTGCTGCGGCCGCGGCTGCAACGGCTGCGTGTGGGAGGGCTTCTTCGCCGCGGCCCAGTACTGGTGCCAGGAGGCGCTGCTGCAGCTCGGCGATTGAGCCACCCTACCCGGCAGCCAGAACGCGCTCGGACTCGGCGCGCAGTTGCCGCGCCAGCCCTTCGGCCAATTGCAGCCGCCGCAGCAGCCAGGGCGTGAGATCGCTTTCCACGAGCGGCGGCAGCGGCTCGGGACCGGGCGCGGCGTCCGCCCCGGGCTCCTGTGCCACGAGCGGCGCATCGCCGGTCAGGATGGACTCGATGCGCTGCACCGCTGCCTGCAGGTGCTGCTGCAGCTGGTCAGCCTGCAGATGCCCCCGGCGCAGCAGCAGCAAGGTTTTGACGGCGGTGAGCTGGGCCAGCAACTGGTAGCAGTGCGCCTGCATGCGCTCCAGCGGCCCGAGCGGGGGGCGCACGGCGCGCGGCTCCTTCAAGGCGCGCTCGGTGGCCTGCACCAGGGCCGAAAGGCTGTCGTAGGCCTCGCGCCGCGCCAGGCGCCAGGCCAGTTCAGGCGCGTTGTCCACAGCCTGCAATTGGGCAAGCCCCAGCGCCTCGCGCGCATGGCGGGCCTGGGCCGCGAGCGTACGCGCCACCAGCGCAGGAATCTGGTGCCTCTCCCACGAGGGCAGTACATAGGCGAATGCCCAGGCAATGCCCGCGCCGATCAGCGTGTCGGCCAGGCGTTCGAACAGCGCAAAGGCCGTGCTGCCGCCCGCATTGAGCATGTGCGACTGCACCAGCCCCAGCACCGTGGCCGCCACGGCCGTGACGAGATAGCGCCGGATGGCGAATCCATGCGCGATGGCCTGGGCCAGCGTCACGCACACGATCAGCGCGAGTGGCGACGGATCGGCCGCGAGCACGGCCGACGCCAGCACACAGCCCACCAAGGTGCCCGCCACGCGCGCGTTGCGTCGCTCCAGCGTCTGTGCCACGCTGCCGCGCAGCACCACCACGATGGTCAGCAAGATCCAGTAGGCATGCGTGCCCCAGGGCAGCAGCCGCGACACGGCGTAGCCCACGGCGATGGCCAATGCCGCGCGGATGGCATGGCGCAGCGGCGAGGCCCGCCAGCGCCACAGGCCCCAGAAGGGCTTCCAACCCCAGCCCACGGGGCTCACGAACATCTGCCAGCTCGCGCGCACCACGGCCAGGTCGGGCGCGGCCTCGTCGCGCGCCAGGGCCACGAGGCGGCGCACCTCGTCATGGATGTGCCCGATGCGGTGGGACAGGCCGCGCGCGAGCCGCTCGGGCGTGAAACCCGGCGCGGCCTCATCCACTGGCACATCGAGGCGGGGCAGCAGGCTCTCGGGAATGGTGGGCCGGCGCCCGAGCAGCAGCGCATCCGCGAGCTGTTCGACCTCGTCGGCCAGGGCCTGCAACACGGCCTGCTGGCGCGCAAGCGCGTCGGCCTGGCCGGGCTGGGCGCGCAGCGCCTCCAGGTCGAGCTCGCAGGCCAGCAGGTGGTCGCGCATTTCGAGCGCGAGCAGCAGCATGCCCGCGAGCCGCTGGCGGCGCGGGGTGCGCGGGGTGCGCGGCGATTCGAGCACGATGTCGCGCGCCGCCTGCATCTGGTCGGCCAGCGCCGCGTGGCGGCTCAGCAGCGTGCCCGTGAGCAGCGGGGCCGCCCCCTCCCCCTGCGGTGCCGGCGTGAATTGCCGTGCCTGCAGCCGCATGTGCGCCGCGAGCGAATGCAGTACGTCGGCCTTGAACTGCACGCGGTAGCGCGCATTGAGCGCCAGATTGGCCAGCACGGCATAGGGCAGGTACAGCAGCGCGCCTAGCCCGAAGTACAGCGTGGTGGTGAGCGCGGCGCGCCAGCCCTCGCCCCCGGGCGGAACGGGCACGGCCATCGAGAACACCAGCGCGAACATGGCCGAAATGGCGACAGGCGCGCCCCGCTTGCCCCAGGCCATGGCCAGGAACGCGAGGAAGGTGGCGGGCACGAGCAGCAGGCCCAGCGCCCAGGGCGCATCGTGCAGCCGCTGCACTG
>JASLFM010000080.1 GCA_030150585.1 Acidovorax sp. | reverse complement strand
CGCGATCTCGCGCGTGAGCGCCATCAGCGCCAGGCGCTCGGCCGGCGCCATGCCTGCCGTGGGCTCGTCCATGAGCAAGAGGCGGGGCGCGTGGGCGAGCGCCATGGCCAGCTCGACGCGCTTGACGTCGCCATAGGCCAGTTCGCTGCAGGGCCGCGCGGCCTGCGCGCGCATGCCCACGCGCTCGAGCAGCGCCAGCGCATCGGGCAGCCGGTGCGCCGCGGCAGGGCGCCACAGGCGGAAGATGCGCCCGTCGGCCGAGAGCAGCGCCATCTGCACGTTCTCCACCACACTGAGCGAGGTGAAGGTCTCGGCGATCTGGAAGGTGCGGCCCACGCCCCGCCGCCAGATGGCGCGCGGCGGCAGGCCCGCGATCTCCTGCCCGGCGAGCCGCACCGAGCCGCTGTCGGGCGCGAGCTGGCCGCCCACCATGTTGAACGTGGTGGACTTGCCCGCACCGTTGGGGCCGATGAGCGCGAGCATCTCGCCCGGCGCGAGCGCAAAGTCCACGCCGTCCACGGCGCGCACGCCGCCGAACGCCTTGGCCAGGCCCGAGACCTGCAGCAGCGCCGTCATGCCGCGCGCCCCTTGCGCCAGAGCTGCTGCACAAAGCCGGCAATGCCCTGCGGGAACAGCAGCACGAGCGCGAGCATGGTGCCGCCCAGCAGCGCGCGCCAGTAGGAGGTAGAGCGCGCCACCGTGTCGTGCAGCCAGGTGAAGGCCGACGCGCCCACGATGGGCCCCGCAAGCGTCTGCACGCCGCCGAGCAGCACCATGACGAGGCCATCGACCGATTTGCCGACCGACAGCCCCTCGGGCGAGATACCGCCTTTGGAGAACGCGTAAAGCGCGCCCGCGAGCCCTGCAAACAGCCCCGCCGCCACGAAACCGGCCCATTGCAGGCGCCGCACGTCGATGCCGATGGCGTCGGCGCGCACGGCCGAGTCGCGCGCGGCGCGCAGTGCGTAGCCAAACGGTGCATGCAGCATGCGCCGCAACAGCGCCAGCGCCAGCGCCACCAGCGCGAGCACGAGCAGGTAGTAGCCGCCCTCGCCCAGCCACGCGCTGGGCCACAGGCCCGTGAGGCCATTGCTGCCGCCCGTGACGGCATCCCACTGGAACGCAATGGCCCAGGTGATCTGCGCGAAAGCCAGCGTGAGCATGGTGAGGTACACGCCCGACAGGCGCACGCAGAACCAGCCGTAGAGCAGCGCACCGCCCGCCGCCGCGAGCGGCGCGAGCAGCAGGGCTGCCTCCATGGGCAGGCCCGCCGCGCGCACGAGCAGCGCCGCGCCGTAGGCCCCCAGGCCGAAGTAGGCCGCGTGGCCGAACGAGTGCATGCCCGCCGGCCCCATCAGGAAATGCAGGCTGGCGGCGAACAGCGCCGCGACCAGCACGTCGGTCATCAGCACCGTGGCGTAAGGCCACTGGCTAGAGGCCAGCGGCAAGAGCGCGAGCAATACCAAGAGCCCCGCCCAGGCCACGCGCGCGGGCGTGCCCGCAGCGCGCAGCGGCGCCTCGGCCATGCCGCCCGCGCGCACGGGCGCCTGCGGCCGGCCCAGCAGGCCCCAGGGGCGCCACACGAGCACCACGGCCATCGCGAGGAACTCGACCACCAGCGTGAGCTTGGACATCGAGAGCGTGATGCCCGCCACCTCCACCACGCCCATCCACACGCACAGCGCCTTGAGTTCTGCGATCAGCAGCGCCGCGGCAAACGCCCCCGGAAGGGAGCCCATGCCGCCCACCACGACCACCACGAAGGCCGAGCCGATGGCGTTGAGGTCCATGTCGAGGTGCGCGCTCTCGCGCGGCAGCTGCAGCGCGCCGCCCAGGCCCGCGAGCAGCGCGCCCAGCGCGAACACGCCCGTGAACAGCCAGGCCTGGTTGACGCCCAGGGCGCCCACCATTTCGCGGTCCTGCGTGGCCGCGCGCACCAGCGTGCCCCAGCGCGTGCGCGTGAGCAGCAGCCAAAGCAACAGCAACACGACGGGCCCCACGGCGATGAGCAGCAGGTCGTAGGCCGGAAAGGCACGGCCCAGCACCTGCACGGCGCCTTCCAGCCCCGGCGCGCGGGGGCCGAACAGCTCTTCGGGGCCCCAGGCCCAGAGCACCGCGTCCTTCACCACGAGCACGATCGCGAAGGTGGCGAGCAGCTGGAACAGCTCGGGCGCGCGGTAGATGCGGCGCAGCAGCACGATCTCGACCACCGCGCCCAGCAGTGCCAGGGCCAGCGGTGCCAGCAGCAGCGCGGGCCAGAAGCCCAGGGCCCCGGCCCAGCGCTCCACGCACGCATAGGCCGCGTACATGCCAAGCATGTAGAACGAGCCATGCGCGAAGTTGACGATGCGCGTGACGCCGAAGATCAGCGACAGCCCCACAGCCACGAGGAACAGCGCCGACGCGCCCGCCAGGCCGTTGAGCAGCTGGACCAGCAGGCCGCCGAAGTCCATCAGTCCGCTGCGGGCCGCAGTTTCTTCACTTCCGCATCCGTGGGCTGGAACTTGGCGCCATCCATGTAGCGGAAGTCCACCATCACGCCCTTGCCGCCCTGCAGCGCCGTCCTGCCCACGTAGGCGCCCATGGTGGACTGGTGATCCTGCGCGCGGTAGGTGATGGGGCCGAACGGCGTCTTGACCTCCAGCCCGCGGAACGCGGCGGCGAGCTTGTCCGAATCGGCCGACCCGGCCTTGGCCAGCCCGGCCACGATGGACTGGATGGCGTTGTAGCCCACGATGGAGCCCGCGCGGGGGTAGTCGTTGAAGCGCTTTTGGTAGGCGTCGAGAAAGGCCTTGTGCGCGGGCGTCTGGATGGCGTACCAGGGGTAGCCCGTGACGATCCAGCCCTCGGGCGCCTCGCCCTTGAGCGTGTCGAGGTACTCGGGCTCGCCCGACAGCAGGCTCACCACGCTGCGCCCCTGGAACAGGCCGCGGGTGTTGCCCTCGCGCACGAACTTGGCGAGGTCGGCCGCGAACAGCACGTTGAAGATCGCGTCGGGCTTGGCGTCGGCCAGCGCCTGCACCACGCTGCCCGCATCGACCTTGCCCAGGGGCGGCGCCTGCTCGGCGACGAACTCCACGTCCGGCTGCGCGGCCTTGAGCAGCTGCTTGAAGGTGGCCACGGCCGACTGGCCGTATTCGTAGTTGGGGTAGACGATGGCCCAGCGCTTTTTCTTGAGCGCCACGGCCTCGGGCACGAGCATGGCCACCTGCATGTAGGTGGAGGGGCGCAGGCGGAAGGTGTAGCGGTTGCCGTTCTCCCACACGATCTTGTCGGTGAGCGGCTCGGCGGCAAGGAAGAAGCGCTTTTTCTGCTGCGCGAAGTCGGTGAGCGCCAGGCCCACGTGCGACAGGAAGCTGCCCATGAGCACGTCGGCCTTCTCGCGCGCGATCAATTCCTCGGCCGCGCGCACCGCGTCGCCGGGCGTGCCGTTGTCGTCGCGGGTCACGAGCTGCAGCTTGCGTCCCGCCACGCCGCCAGCGGCGTTCACCTGCTCCACGGCCAGCTCCATGCCCTTCTTGTAGGGCTCGAGGAAAGCGGGCTGGGCCTTGTAGCTGTTGATCTCGCCGATCTTGTAGACCGGCGCGGCGGCCTGCGCGTGGGCCGCGCCCGCGCCGCAGATCAGCGCTGCAACAAGGGCAGCGAGGGGCTTGTTCATGGTCTCGAATCCTTTGCCAAGGGTCAATTCAGCGTTAATTCGCCGTTCAATCGCAGGGCACCGAATGTACCCGCGCCGCGAGTTTGCCCGACAATGCGGGTGATTGCCCGCATGGCGGGCCAGCGCATTTCGGCCATTTCGGCTTATTCCCCTGGTGAATAAAAAAACGGCGAAACTCGCTTCCATGGCATTCGCTGCCATCCCGTTCCATCCTTTCCAGTCCATCCTTCCATGAGCGCATTTCACGAAGAGCGTGTCCTTTCGGTGCACCACTGGACCGACCGCCTGTTCTCCTTCACCACCACGCGCGACCCAGGCCTGCGGTTCTCGAACGGCCATTTCACGATGATCGGCCTGCAGGTGAACGGCAAGCCGCTGCTGCGCGCCTACTCGATCGCGAGCCCGAACTGGGAGGAACATCTGGAGTTCCTGTCCATCAAGGTGCCCGACGGCCCGCTGACCTCGAAGCTGCAGAACATCCAGGTGGGCGACACCATCATCGTGGGCAAGAAGCCCACGGGCACGCTGCTCATCGACTACCTGCTGCCCGGCAAGAACCTGTACCTGATCGGCACGGGCACGGGCCTGGCGCCCTGGCTGGCCGTGGCGCGCGACCCCGAGACCTACGAGCGCTTCGAAAAGGTGGTGGTGGTGCACGGCGTGCGCGAGGTGCACGAGCTGGCCTACCAGGAGCTGTTCGAGAAGGAGCTGCCCAACCACGAGTTCCTCGGCGACATCGTGAAGGACAAGCTCATCTACTACCCCACGGTGACGCGCGAGCCCTTCCGCAACCAGGGCCGCATCACCGACCTGATCGCGAACGGCACCTTCCCCGCCAACATCGGCCTGCCGCCGCTCGACCCCATCAACGACCGCGTGATGCTCTGCGGCAGCCCAGCCATGCTGGCCGACCTCAAGGCCATGCTGGAAAAGCGCGACTTCGAGGAGGGCAACACCAGCAAGCCGGGCGACTTCGTGGTGGAGCGCGCCTTCGTTGAAAAATAAGGCGATCCCGCCATGAAAAAAGGCCTGGCGATGCCAGGCCTTTTTGTTGGGAGGAGCTCAAACCCCGTTGCTGACTTGCACCGGGGCCGCGGCAGGCGGCTCGGATGCCGTGCGGAAGCCCTTGCCCTCCAGCACGATGGGCGTGCCCACCGCCACGGGCTGTGCACGCGTGAAGCGGCGCACCGATCCGTCGTCCATGCGCACATGGACCTGGTAGACGGTGTGCGTACGCACGTTTTTCTCGACCTGGTGGCCCACATAGCCACCGCCCACGGCGCCCAGCACGGTGGCCGCGGCGCGGCCGTTGCCGCGGCCGATCTGGTTTCCCAGCACGCCGCCGAGCACGCCGCCCGCCACGGCGCCCACGCCGGTGGCGGGCGCGGCCTGCTGCACGGCTTCCACCGATTCCACACGGCCGCAGGTGGCGCATACGGCTGCGGCGCGCACGGGCTGGACGGCCTGCGGGACGGGCTGCGGAGCCATCGCAGGCGCGGCGGCCAGGGCCTGCGGCCGGGAAGGCGCGGGCTGGGGCCTGCCCGCCGTGGCCGTGGACGGCTGCCCGGCGATGGGCTGAAGCGCGGCGCCGCCATCGGCCGGGGCGAGGCTGTTCATGGTGGCATCCGGCAGTGCGCTCGGGCCCTGGCGCGACCACTGCACGGCCATGGTGGTGCCGAGCGCGGCCACGGCCACGGCCAGCGTGCCGATGGCGGCCCACAGCCACTTGGCGGGCACGCCAGCGGACGCAGCGGAGGAAGGGAGCGGAGCAATGGGGTGGTTCATGGTGCGAATCCTCGGAATGGCGGCGCATTGGCCGCGTCGCCCCGCACGGTAACCGCGCTGCGGGCTGCCGCGCGTGCGCGGGCGCGTAATCGTGCGTAAGAGTTGCGCCATCCTGGCTGTAGGACGCTGCACCGTTTCTGCCGCCAGCGCCCTTCAATGCTGCGCAATCAGCTCTCAAAAAAGGAGCGAATCAGTTTTCATGGCGCGCTACACCACCCACAGCGCATGAAACGGGCGCGCGCCAAGCCAGGGCAGCCGCGCAAGGGCCGCCCCGCTGCGCTGGCTGCGCTCCCCTCCCACGCGAAGCGTGAGAGAGGGGGGAAGGCACGCAGTGCCTCAGGGGGTGTTTCAGTTCAGGCCGCCATGGCGGCGGCGGGGTCGTCGGATTCCAGCACCTGGCGGGCCCAGGGCACGAGCTTGCGCGTGTCGGCGCGCAGCACTTCCTGCTTCACGGCCAGGATCTGCGCAGGGTGCATGGAGAAGCTGCGCAGGCCCAGGCCGAGCAGCAGGCGCGTCATGCCCACGTCGCCGGCCGTCTCGCCGCACACGCACACGCTCTTGCCCTGGGCCGCACCTTCGGCGATCACGTCGGCCACGAGGCGCAGCACGGCGGGGTGCAGGGGGTCGTAGAGGTGGGCCACGGTTTCGTCGGCGCGGTCGATGGCCAGGGCGTACTGGATCAAGTCGTTGGTGCCGATGGACAGAAAATCGAAGTAGCGCAGGAAGGTACGCACCATGAGCGCGGCGGCGGGCACCTCGATCATGGCGCCCAGTTGCACCGGCCCGTAGACGACGCCGCGCGCGTCCAGCTCGGCGCGCGCAAGATCGACCTGCGCCAGGGTCTGGTGGATTTCGCTCGTGTGCGCGAGCATGGGGAACAGCAGGTTCACGCGGCCGTGCGCAGCTGCGCGCAGCACGGCGCGCAGCTGGGTGCGGAACATGGCAGGGTCGGCCAGGCTCCAGCGGATGGCACGCAGGCCCAGCGCGGGGTTGAGGTAGCTGTCCTTGTGTCCCTTGTCGAGCGGCTTGTCGGCACCCACGTCGATGGTGCGGATGGTGATGGGCAGGCCCTGCATGCCCTCGATGACCTGGCGGTAGGCCGCGTACTGCTCTTCCTCGCCGGGCAGGCGGTCGCCCTTGCCCATGAACAGGAATTCGGTGCGGAACAGGCCCACGCCCACGGCGCCCGCGCGCACGGCGGCCTCGGTGTCGCCGGGCTGCTCGATGTTGGCCAGCAGCTCGACCTTGTGGCCGTCGATGGTGACGGCGGGCGTGTGGCGCAGGCGGATGAGGCGCTCGCGCTCCAGTTCGATCTGGCGCTGGCGAAAACCGTACTCGGCCAGGATGATGGGCGACGGGTCGACGATGAGCACGCCCGCATCGCCGTCGATGATGATCCAGTCGTCCTGGCGCACGAGCTGGCTGGCCGCGCGCGCGCCCACCACGGCCGGGATGTCCATGCTGCGCGCAACAATGGCCGTGTGCGAGGTCTTGCCACCCACGTCGGTCACGAAGCCGGCGAACACGCTCTGCTTGAACTGCAGCAGGTCGGCCGGAGACAGGTCGTGCGCCACCAGCACCAGGGGCACGTCCACCGTGTCGTCGAGCAGCAGGTCCTGCTGCGTCTTGCGGCGCGTTTCAGGCGCGGGGGGCGGCGGCGCGACGGGACTGGCCACGCCTTTCATGTAGCGCAGGATGCGCTCCACCACCTGTTCGAGGTCGGCCTTGCGCTCGCGCAGGTAGTCGTCCTCCATTTCGTCGAACTGGCGCGCGATCACCTCGAGCTGCGTGGTGAGCGCCCACTCGGCGTTGTACAGGCGCTCGGTGATCCAATGCTTGACGCCCGTGGTGAGCGCCTCGTCCTGCAGCAGCATGAGGTGCACGTCGAGCAGCGCGGTGAGCTCGTGCGGCGCGTCGTGCGGCATCTCGGCCTGCAGGCGCTGCAACTCCTGCACCACGGCATTGCGGCCGCGGCGCACGCGCTCGATTTCGGCAGGGATCTGCTCGGGCTGGATGAAGTAGTGCGCCACGTCCACGCGGCTCGACGCGACCAGCACGGCCCGCCCGATGGCGATGCCCCGGGCGACGGCGAGACCGTGGACGGCGAAGGTCATGGGAGCAGCCTGGAAGGTTTCGCCGCCGGGCCGCCCCAGGGCGTTCTGAACCGCTTGGCGGTCAGCCCCGGCAGGGAAACGCGGCCCCCCTGGAGGCCAGGGAGCGACACGCAGTGCGCGACCGTGGGGGCCATGTTCATTCGCCTTCGCCGAACTTGTCGGCAATCAGCGCCAGCAGCGCGTCCATGGCTTCCTGCTCCCGCTCGCCATGGGTTTCCAGTTCCACCACGCTGCCCAGGCCCGCCGCCAGCATCATCACGCCCATGATGCTCTTGGCGTTGATGCGGCGCTCGCCCTTGGTCATGAACACGTCGCACGGAAAGCTGCCCGCCAGCTTGGTGAGCTTGGCCGAGGCGCGGGCGTGCAAGCCCAGTTTATTGCTGATGGTCGTAGTCGTCTTGATCATGGGTGGTACGTCGTGTCTGGTTCTGTGGCGCCGTAACGGCCACCTGCATCACACCTTGCGTGCCGCCGACCACGGCGCGCGAGACCAGGGAATCCAGCGGTTCGCTGCGGTAGCTCACGGCGCGCAGGAGCATGGGCAGGTTTGCCCCCGTCACGAGGCGCTGGCGCACGCCGTCCACGAGGCGCTGGGCCACGTTGCAGGGTGTGGCGCCGAACACGTCGGTCAGCACGAGCGTGGCCGCCTCGGCGCCACCCTGTTCGAGCAGGATGCGCGCGGCGGCCAGGGACTCCTCGGGCGGCGCATTGGGTGGCACGTCGAGTGCGCGCACGTCGCCGCCGCAATCGGGGAAGACGTGCAGCGCGCATTCGCGCAGCGCGTGGGCCAGGGGGGCATGGGCGATGAGAAGGATGCGCGTGCTCATGGGATGGCGGTTTCCACCGCATTATGGCGCCGCCCCCGCCAGAGGAACCACGCGTAGGCAGCCGCACCACAGGCAAGGTAGCCCGCCATGGCGATCTGGAACGCGGCCACGGTATCGAAGCCACGCACCAGTGCCGCGTCCACTGCCAGGCCGATGCCCCACTGCACCACGAACACCCCCCCGAAGATCACAAGGTTGAACGCCGACAGCGCCCGCCCCGCCAGCGCCTGCGGAAAGGCCTGCGCCACGGCCGGCTGCGACAGCGACACGAAGGTGCATGCCACGCAGTAAAGCGCCCATGCGCCAGCGCCCGCGTCGCCGCCGGCGAGCAGGATGCCCGCCAGCACCACGAGTTGCAGCGGCAGGCCCGCGGCCATGATCGGGTCCGCGCCGCCGAAGCGGCGCAGCAGCCAGGGGCCGGCAAGCCCCCAGCACCAGAAGGTGCAGAGCATGGCCGCATTGATCCAGAACAGGCCCGTGGCCGCCTCGAGCGGCGTGTAGCCCGCCACGCGCAGCATCCAGGGCCCGGCCCAGAGCGTCTGCATGGCCACCATGCCGCCGTAAGTGAAAAAGCCCAGCGGCGCAAGGCGCCGGAAGTACGGGTGGCGCCACACCGCGCCGTAGCCCCCCGTGCCAGCCCCGCTGCCGGAGCGGGCGGACTCGGGCCAGCGCGGAACGCAGGCGGCCAGCAACCCCATGGAGAGCACGAGCAGCACGGCCAGCCCCCAGAACAGGGGCCGCCAGCCTGCCACCGGCAGCAGCCACTGCACGGGCAGGGTGGAGGCCACCATGCCGAGCGAACCCGTCATGAGCATCCACGCATTCGCGCGCACCTGCGCCGTGGGCGCGAGCCAGCGCCGGTAGCCTGTGAGCGGCGCCATGAGGCAGGCGCTCACGCCCGCGCCAAAGAGCACACGCCCCGCGAGCAGCCCCGCAAACCCCGTGGCCGCAGAGAACACCAGGCACCCCGCCACGGCCACGCCGAGGAAACCCAGCAGCACCGCGCGCGGGCCGTGCCGGTCGAGCCACTGGCCCAGCGGCAGCTGCGTCACCGCGAACCCGAGGAAGTAGCCGCCCGCAAGCAGGCCGAGGTCGCTGGCCTGCAGCGCGAACTCCTGCGCGAGCGCGGGCGCCAGAGTGGCCGTGATCGCGCGCAGCAGAGCCGCCAGGAAGTAGGCCGCCGCGAACGCGAGGAACACGACGATCGCCACGCGGCGCTCGAGCAGACTCATTGCAGCACAAGCCCTTCGAAGAAGGTGTCGGCCACCGCAGGCCGGTCCCGGTCGGCATAGACGACGGCGTGGTACAGGTGCGCCTGCCCGCCCTCCAGCCGCGCGAACCACACGGCCTGCGCAGCCACCGTGCCGCCGCCGGGCCGCTGTCCCTGCGCGGCGGTGCGCACCGACTGGGGCAGGGCGAGCGCGCCCGCGGGCACGAAGGGGCGGTCCACAGCGGCATCGGCGCCCGCCTGCAGGCGCGCCAGCACCGCCGCGCGCCATTGCGCGAGCATGGCGCCGGCCTGGGATGCATCGGCCAGCCGCATGTGGGATACCGCGAACGTGGCGCCGTCGGCCTCGCAGCCCACGAGGGACAGCTCCACACTGCCCGCGCCCAGGTCCACAGGCCGCATGGCACGCTCGGGCTTGCACGGCAGCAGGGCCGCGAGGGGCGCGTCGTCCACCTGCACGCTGCGCCAGTTCAGTGCGGGGCTGCAGCCTGCGAGCAGCGCCAGGGCCGCGATCCAGATTTTGTCCATGGGGTCATTATGGGCAGGCCACCCCGGTTTGGCAGGAAAATGGCGGTTGCGGCGAACTTCTCGCGCGCGGCACACTCCGACTGCGGAGACTGAACAAGGCAATCTGCCATGGCCATCAAACACTGGATTGCGGGCGCCACGCTCGCCGCCTTCGCCGGCGTGGGGGCGTTTGTTTACCTGGGTGCGGGCCAGTCGGCCGCGCCGGAGTCGACCTTCGTGCTGCTCGACGGCTCACGCCAGACCACGGCCGACCTGCGTGGAAAGGTCACGCTCGTCAATTTCTGGGCCACCAGCTGTACCACCTGCGTGGCCGAGATGCCCGAGATCGTGGCCACCTACAAGAAGTACAGCGGCAAAGGCTTCGACACCCTGGCCGTCGCGATGAGCTACGACCCGCCGAGCTATGTGGTCAACTTCACCGAGACGCGCAAACTGCCCTTCAAGGTGGCCATCGACAACACGGGTGCCGTGGCCCAGGCCTGGGGCGACGTGAAACTCACGCCTTCCACCTTCATCGTGAACAAGCGGGGAGAGATCGTGAAGAGCTATGTGGGCGCCCCCGATTTCCCCGAGCTGCACCGCCTGATCGAGAAGCTGCTGGCGGAAACCTGAGAGACCGCCGGTCCTAAAGCACCAGGGGCCCCTTTCGGCATGGAATGGGCCCCTGGTGCTTTAGGGATCTCTGCAAGCAGCTACCAAATCGATAGCTGCATGGAGCGCATTACTTGCTGCGGTAAGCGTCGTGGCAGGACTTGCAGGTGTTCGCGGCGGCGCCAAAGGCGGTCTTGAGGTTGTCCAGGCTGCCGGTCTTCGCGGCGGCAGCGAGCTTCTCGGCCTCGGCCCCGAGCTTGTCGGAATGCTCCTTGAATTTGGCCTGCTCCTTCCAGATTTCCGGCTTGGCCTTGCCACCCTCGGCACCTGCGCCGAAGCCGGCCCAGGGCAGCTTGGCCATGGAAGCCACGATGTCGGCGTTCTCCTGGGCGGCCTTCGCGTCGAACGGCACCCGGCCGTTGGCCATGGCACCAAGGCGCGAGAAATGCTGCCCCATGACGAACAGGGCGCTTTGGCGGTACTTCACGGCGTCTTCCGACTTGGCGAACTGGGCGGCGGCCGGCGCGGACAGCGTGGCTACGGTGGCGGCCAGGGCAAGGGCGGCGATGGCTTTCATCGTGGAACTTCCTTTTCAGTGGGGGGACAAAAAACCTCGGATGCAGCAGGGAGTATCGCAGCAGCACGGCGGTTCCGCTCGCGCTCCGTTTTTGCGGCGTGCCGCACAATCACCCCATTCTCCGAAGCAAGAGAGTCCAGCCCATGGCACATACCGTCCGCATCTGGGACCTTCCCACCCGCCTTTTCCACTGGAGCCTGGCCGCCTGCGTCGTCGGCCTGGTGGTGAGCGCCAAGATCGGCGGCAACGCCATGGTCTGGCACTTCCGGTTCGGCTACGCAGTGCTGGCGCTGCTGCTGTTCCGCATCGTGTGGGGGCTGGTGGGCGGGCGCTGGTCGCGGTTCTCCACCTTTGTGTATTCGCCTGCGCGGCTGCTGCGCTACCTGCGGGGCGCCGGCCATGCCGACGATGGCGTGGGCCACAGTCCGCTGGGCGCGCTCTCGGTCTTCGCGCTGCTCGCGGTGCTGGTGGCGCAGGTCGGCACGGGCTTGCTGAGCGATGACGAAATCGCCTTCGCAGGCCCGCTCACGCGTTTCGTCTCTGGCGATGTCGTCAGCCAGGCCACGGGTTACCACAAGGACATTGGCCAGTTCTTGCTGCTCGCGCTGGTCGCGCTGCATGTGGTGGCCATCCTGTACTACGCGCTGGCACGGCGCCAAAAGCTGGTGGCGCCCATGGTGGTGGGCGACAAGCAGTTGCCCCAGCCCTCCCCCGCGTCCCGTGACGATGCCCTCTCGCGCCTGGGAGCCGCTATGGTGCTGGGCCTGAGCGGTGGCGTGGCCTGGTGGGTTTCGGGGCTGGGCGCGTTCTGAACGCTACACTGGACTTTTGCGCTACCGAAATCGCCTGCCCGTGGAACAGCCTCCCGTTACCCTGCTGAAGCCGACGTTGCCGAGTGAAATGGACCGCGTACGCGAAATCTTCCGAGAGTACGCCGGCAGTCTGGGGATCGACCTGGGTTTTCAGGACTTCGAGGGCGAGTTGGCCGATCTGCCGGGGGACTACGCACCGCCGCGCGGCCAACTGCTGCTGGCGGAGGTGGACGGCGCCGTCGCGGGCTGCTGCGCGCTGCGGCCGCTCGACGCTGCCGACTACCCGAACGCGGCGGAGATGAAGCGCCTCTACGTACGCAAGGCTTTCCGGGGCTTCGGCCTGGGGCGCCAACTCGCCGAGGCCATGCTCGACGTAGCGCGCCAGGCGGGCTACGCGAGCGTGCTGCTCGATACGCTCGACGACATGGAAGCCGCACGGGCGCTTTACACCGAGCTCGGCTTCGAGGAAATACCGCCCTACTACCACAACCCGGTGGCGGGCGCGCACTACCTCAAAGTCGATATCTCCTGAAGTCAGGCCTTGGCCTGGGCCAGCAGCGTGGCCGCGTCGCTGACCTCGAACTTGCCCGGGGCCTCCACGTTCAGCGTCACCACCTTGCCGTCCTTGACGAGCATGGAATAACGGTTGCTGCGCAGGCCCAGGCCCTTGCCGTTGAGGTCGAGCGTGAGGCCGGTCGCCTTGGCGAATGCAGCATCGCCGTCGGCCAGCATGCGCACCTTGCCATTCGTCTTCTGGTCGCGTGCCCAGGCGCCCATCACGAAGGCATCGTTCACGGACAGGCACCAGATTTCATCGACGCCCGCAGCTTTGAAGGCTTCGGCCTGCTCCACATAGCCTGGCACATGCTTGGCCGAGCAGGTGGGCGTGAAGGCGCCGGGCACGGCGAAGAGCGCGATGGTCTTGCCGGCAGCGGCCTTCTCGACAGGCACCGGGTTGGGGCCGATGCTGCAGCCTTCGCCCTCGACTTCCGAGTACTCCATCAGGGTGGTTGCGGGCAGCGCGTCGCCGATCTTGATCATGGGATTCTCCAAAAGAAAAAACGACCCACATTGTGGGTCGTTTTTGGAGGCTGTGCAGCCGGGTCGCCGATAGGGCTTAGACCAGGGCAGCCTTTTGCACCAAGCGGGTCGCAACCCAGTTCTTGGTCTTGGAGAGCGGGCGGCTCTCGGTGATTTCGACCACGTCGCCCAGCTTGTACTCGCCCTTTTCGTCATGGGCGTGGTACTTGCTCGACTTCGCGACGATCTTGCCGTAGAGCTCGTGCTTCACACGGCGCTCGACCAGCACGGTCACGGTCTTGGCACGCTTGTCGCTGACCACCTTGCCGATCAAGGTGCGCTTGAGGGATGTTTTAGCTTCCGTCATGTCGGCTCCTTACTTGGCGGCTTGCTTTTCAGCAAGAATGGTCTTGGCGCGGGCGATGTCGCGGCGGGTGGCCTTGAGCGTCGCCGTGTTGCCCAGTTGTTGCGTGGCCTTCTGCATGCGCAGGCCGAAGTGGGCCTTTTGCAGGGACTTCACTTCCGCTTCCAGCGCGGTCACGTCTTTTTGGCGGAGTTCAGCAGCTTTCGTCATGTTGATTTCTCCTTAAGCGCCAATTTGACGGGCAACGAACGTGGTGCGCAGCGGCAGCTTGGCGGCAGCCAGGCGGAACGCTTCGCGGGCCAGTTCTTCGGGCACGCCGACGATCTCGTAGAGCACCTTGCCGGGCTGGATTTCAGCCACGTAGTACTCGGGGTTGCCCTTACCGTTACCCATACGGACTTCGGCGGGCTTGGTCGAGATCGGCTTGTCGGGGAACACGCGGATCCAGATACGGCCGCCACGCTTCACGTGACGGGAAATTGCACGGCGTGCAGCTTCGATCTGGCGGGCCGTCAGGCGGCCGCGGTCCGTGGACTTGAGGCCGAAGTCACCGAAAGCAACGGAGTTACCCCGCGTTGCGATGCCGGTGTTGCGGCCCTTCTGCTCTTTGCGGTATTTGCGGCGAGCGGGTTGCAGCATGTTTATTCTCCTTTACCGTCCGCTGCTGTAGCGGGCGCGTCAGTCTTGCGAACGCGCTTAACGGAATCTGCGCCAGCGCCTGCGGGCTTGTCGCTGCCGTCAGCGGGGGCAGCGTTCGTGCCTGCGGGGCGACGGCCACCACGGCCAGCACCTGCGCGATCGCCACCGGGGCGGCCATCGCGGCGGGGGCCACGGGGACGGCGCTCTTCTTCAGGGCGCGGCGTCTCAGCGGCAGGCAGGTCATTGCGACCCAGCGTATCACCCTTGTAGACCCACACCTTCACGCCGATCACACCGTAGGTGGTCTTGGCTTCGGAGGTGCCGTA
>JASLFM010000076.1 GCA_030150585.1 Acidovorax sp. | reverse complement strand
CTGCATCAGCACAGCCGCGCTGCGCTGATGCAGGCCTGGATGCCCTGGGTGATCCTGTCGGTGTTCGTCTTCATCTGGGGGCTGCCCTCGGTCAAGGCCTGGCTCAACGGGCTGTTCGCGCCGTCGTTCCCGATGACCGGCCTGCACAACATGATCGAGAAGGTGCCGCCCGTCGTGACCCAGCCGACCAAGGAAGGCGCCGTCTACGTGCTGAACCTGCTGTCGGCCACCGGCACGGCCATCCTGCTGTCCGCCGTGCTCAGCGGTTTCCTGATGAAGTACAACCCGGTCGCCATCGTGCGCACCTTCTTCAAGACGCTATGGCTCGTGAAGTACTCGCTGCTCACCATCGTGCTGATGCTGGCGCTGGGCACGCTCACGCGCTATTCGGGCACCGACACCACGCTGGGCTTGGCCTTCGCCAACACGGGCGTGCTCTACCCCTTCTTTGGCACGCTCATGGGCTGGCTGGGCGTGGCGCTCACGGGCTCGGACACGGCTTCGAACGTGCTTTTCGGCGGCATGCAGAAGGTGGCGGCCGAGCAGCTCGGCCTGTCGGCCAACCTCATGGGTGCAGCCAACAGCTCGGGCGGCGTGATGGGCAAGATGATCGACGCGCAGTCCATCGTCGTCGCCTCCACTGCGACGCGCTGGTTCGACCACGAGGGCGACATCCTGCGCTATGTGTTCTTCCACTCGATTGCCTTGGCCTGCCTGGTGGGCCTGTACGTGACGATGCAGGCCTATGTGTGGCCGTTCTCGCTGATGGTGGTGCACTGACGGTGCCGCCCATGGGCACGCGGGGGCGTGCCCCTGTTTCATGCATGCAACAGGCGCCAGGGGCGCCTGTTGTTTTTTCTGCGCCTGCGCCCCTGGCGGTTCAAGGTTGTTGAAGGTTAGATAGAGAAAAGCTATTTCTTTACCTGCTTGTTTAATTTAGAGTAATCGGAAACATAAAGTGTCTGCTACGTTCCGCCATGCCCCTGCCGCTCGCCCTGCTGCGCCTTGCCGGCCCCTGCATCGTCGCCGGGGGACTGGCGCTGGCCGCCAGTCCGCTGTGGGCGGCTGAAGGCGAGGCCCCGGCGCCCGTGGCGCCCTTGGCCTTGCCCGCAGCGCCGGAGTTGCCGACCTATTACGGCGATGCCGTACCCCCCGCGAAGGTGTTGCAGATCAAGCCGGCGAGCGAGTGGCAGCCCGTGCCGCCAGGGGCCGGCTTCGTGCGCTCCCGTCTGCCGCAGATTTCCAACGGGGCGGCGGTCACCGCCCTGGTCCTGCTGCTCTTTGTCCTGGCGCTGATCGTCGTCTACACCCTGCGCCACTACTTTTTCGCCTTCAATCGGCTGTTCGGCCGGCAGCGCCACCCCTACGTGGACATCGACACGGCGAACTGGCCGACGGTCACCGTGTTCATCGCCGCCCACAACGAGGAGGCGGTGATCGCCAACTCCCTGGAGGCCCTGCTCGATGTGGACTACCCGCCCGAGCGCATCCGCCTGATGCCGGTGAACGACCGCTCCACCGACCGTACCCGGGAGATCATCGACGGCTACGTGGCCCGTTTCCCGGGGCGCATCACCCCGTTCCACCGCACGGGCGGCAAGCCGGGCAAGTCGGCGGCGCTGAAAGATGCCACCGAGCTGGTGGAGAGCGACATCATCATCATCTTCGATGCCGACTACGTGCCCGGCAAAGGGCTCATCAAGCAGCTGGTGGCCCCCTTCCTCGACCCGGAAACCGGCGCCGTGATGGGCCGGGTGGTGCCCCTCAACACCGGCAGCAACCTGCTGACCCGCCTGCTCGACCTGGAGCGTTCCGGCGGCTACCAGGTGGACCAGCAGGCGCGCATGAATCTGCGCATGGTGCCCCAGTATGGCGGCACCGTGGGCGGGGTGCGCCGTGCCGCGCTGGAGGGCATCGGGGGCTGGCGCGACGACGCCTTGGCCGAGGACACCGATCTGACCTACCGCCTGCTTCTGGCCGGCTGGAAGACCGTCTACCAGAACCGATCCGAGTGCTACGAGGAAGTGCCCGAAAGCTGGCCCGTGCGGGTGCGCCAGATCATGCGCTGGGCCAAGGGCCACAACC
Source organism: Acidovorax sp. (assembly GCA_030150585.1). GTDB lineage: Bacteria > Pseudomonadota > Gammaproteobacteria > Burkholderiales > Burkholderiaceae_C > JASLFM01. The sequence goes on along the minus strand of JASLFM010000076.1, from coordinate 6,761 downwards.
AGGCAGCGCTGCGCTACTCCGGGCGGCTGCTGTTCAGCCGGGGGGTGAGCTTCGCCGAGCGGGTGGACGGCCTGCTGCTGCTCGGGGTGTATGCCATGTCGCCGTTGCTGCTGTTGGGATGGATCCTGGCTATCTTTTTGTTCTATTGCACCACCAACCAGTGGCTGTCCGGCGCCCTGGCTATGTTCGCCTTGATGGGCTATGGCGCCTTGGGCAACTTCGCCGCCTACTTCGAGATCTCGGCGGCGGTGCATCTGGACGGCAACCGCAACCGCATCCGTCTGCTGCCCCTGAACCTGTTCGGCTTCCTCATCAGCCTGCTCTCCATCGCCCGGGCCACGTGGAACCAGTTCTTCTTCGACTGGCTGCTGGGCCGCAGCCTGGTATGGGACAAGACCGTGCGCTACCGCCAGCCAGGGGCCGCCCCTGCGTCCTTGCCCAGCGGCGCCGCGCCACCCTCCCGCACGGATGGCTTGAGCCTGGGTTGACCGTGATGGGGTTGATGCTGCTGGCGCTGAGCTGCGCCGTCTTGTTCCTGCTGCCCTTGGCCCCGGCCGTGTGGGAGTGGCTGCGGCCCAGCGATGCTGCGCCCCTCAATGTGGTGCGCGAGTATGGAGGGCAGATCGGCTACTTCGCGGCCAGTTTTCAGCGTTTTGTCGATGCACGCCTGTGGCCCTTCCTCGACCGGGCGGAGGCAGATGGCGCCCAGGTGGATGGCGCCTTGCCCGACGGCACCCGGGTGATCGCCGTGCCGGGCGGCGGTGCACTGTGCCAGCAAGGCCGGGAGGCCAATGCCCGGGAGACTTCCCAGCTGATCCTGGGGGCAGGCGACCTGACGCTGCCCAGCGACCACATCTTCTCCGGCGAAATCTACGCCGATGGCTCCCTGCATGGCGGCCCCGGCCTGGTGCTGCGGGCCGTCCTGGCCAAGGGCGATATCCGCCTGGGGGCCGAGACCTATGTGCTGCGCTGGCTCCATGCCGGCGGGGTGGCGGCCGCGGGCGAAAACAGCCGGCTCTACGGCCGGGCCTCGGCGGGGCAGCGCCTGCTGCTGGAGCGGGGCTGCCGGTTCGGCCGCATGTACGCGCCCCGGATCGAGTTCACGCCCCTGGGTCCGCCCATCCCCGCCAGCCCTTGCCAGCCCCTGCACCGCCGCAAGGCGCTGGAAATGCCTGGCCAGGTCCAGTCCAGCGATGCGGGGCGCTGGCTGGCGCGGGGTGATCTGGCGGTGGCCGGCGGTACCTGGCACCGGGGCCATCTGATTGCCTCTGCAAACCTGCGCGTGGGGGCGGGCGCCTTCGTCGCCGGATCGGTCAAGGGCAACCGGGACGTGGTGCTGGATGTGGGTTGCCGGGTGCATGGCAGCGTGGTGGCGGGCGCGCGGGTGATTCTGGAGCAGGATAGCCAGGCCATGGGCCCGATCGTGGCCGAGGAGGTGGTGGAGATCGGCCCCGGCTGCGTGGTCGGCGCTCCCGGCCATCCGACCACAATTACCGCGCCGCGCATCCGCATCGCCCCGGGCGCCTTGGTCCATGGCTCGGTCTGGGCCCGGGAAGAGGGCGAGGTACTGGCTTGATCCCCCGCCGTTCCCTGGCCTCCCGCCTGGGGGGGCTTTTCGTGGGCCTGGCCCTGGCCCTGGCCCCCTGGCTGGCCCGCAGTGCCAGCCTCGACCTCGCCGGCTATCAGCGCGACGACGGTGCGATCACCACCCATTACGGGGGCGACTTCGTCGACCCATATTTCGCGTTGAAGGCCCTGTTGTCGGCCCGCGAGCTGGGCATGGACATCACCGCCCCGGCCCGCCGCTGGATCGACTGGATGCTGGCCCGGCCCACGGCCGACGGCTTGTTCGGCCGCTACTGCATCGCAGCGGGCGACGGCGCCTGGCAGCAATGCCAGGAGGCCGACGCGGACGATGCCCTGCTCGCCTTGTGGGTGGAGCTGCTGCACATTGCCGCGCCGGCCGAAGGGTTGCCTGCCGCCTGGCACGTCAGTGCCGCGCAGAGCCTGGCCGCTCTGGACCGCCTGTACGACGCCTCCCTGGGGGGCTACGTGATTTCTCCGACGAAGCGGGTGGCCCTGCTCATGGACAACTGCGAGGTGGTGGCAGCCCTGCGTGCCGTGGCGGGCAGGAAGGCCGCCTGGGGCGACACCGCCGATGCCCGCCGCCTGCGCCAGCAGGCCAACCGGGTCGAGCGCAGCCTGGGCCACCTGTTCCGGCCCAAGGCCGACGGGTTGCTGCGCCACACCAGCGAAGCGGAGGCCGGCGAAGCGTTTTATCCCCACGCGGCCGCCCAGCTCTACCCGTTGCTCCTTGGCTTGCCGAGTCTGATGAAAAGGCCCGCCATCGGCTACCGGGAATGGATGCAGCGCTATCGCCGGCCCTGGCTGGAGCTGGCGGTGGACGACTACCCCTGGGGGCTGGTGGCCCTGGCCGCCCGCCAGCAGGGCGACGCGTCCACCGTGGCCTGCTGGGTGCGCCAGGCCAAGCCGCTGCGCCATGGCCCGCGCTGGAATGTGCTGGAGGATGCCCTGTGGCAGGGGCTGTCCGCCGGCGTCGACCTGGATACACCATGCTTGCTGCGCTGAAACGCTTTCTTTCGTCGGCCCTACCCTGGGTGCTGCTGTTTGCCGCCCTGGCTGGCCTCTATGCCTGGTGGGGCCTGCGCAACGATGCCGCAATGGCCGAGCACACGGTCTACCTGCTCCTGCCCGACGGGCAGGACCCCGCCGCCCCGGAGGTGACCATCTGGCTGGATGCAGCCCGGGAAGAAGGCATTCCCATGCGCGCCATCAGCGACTCGGATTTCCTGCGCCGCCCCGAAGCCAGCGACCGGCGCAGCGCAGCGGTACTGCCAGACACCCTGCATCGCGAGATCACGCCGGTCGTGGTCAACCGCCTGGAGCAGTTCGCCGCTCGGGGGGGCCAGTTGATGGTGGTCTACGACGGCGGCATGCTTGCCAGCAGCGACGCGCCTGCGGGGGGCGCGTCTGCGCTGTCCGGCCTCGTGGGCCTGCGCTACGGCCCGGACCGGGAGCGCTTCGGGGCTGGCGGGGTGGAGCGGGGCCCCTTGTTCGTGACCGATGCGGGCGTCCGCCTGCTCCAGCTCCCCCCGGGCAAGACCGTGGAAACGCCCGCGCCACAGGCCGGGGCGCTGCTGCATGGCAAGACCCGGGCCATCGAGGGCTACCAGTACGGCGCCCTGCTGTACCCCATCCTGCCTACTTCTGGCGCGTATGCGGGGGATGCCCTGCTCGCGAGCGAATCCGGCGGTGTGGCCGCCGGATACCGCCGCGTGGGCGAGGGTGGGGTGCTGTTCGTCAACACGCCCATTGGCTACCTCAAGGGCCAGACCGACGGCATGCTGTTGCACGCCTTCCTGCGCCATCTGGTGTTTGAACGCCTCGGCTTGCCGGTGCTCAAGGCCTCCGCCGACGGCATTGGCGGCCTGATCTTCAACTGGCACGTCGATTCCAACGCCTCGATTCCCCAGTTCGAGCGCCTGGAGAGTTTCGGCGCCATGGAGCAGGGGCCGTACTCGATCCACTTCACGGCCGGCCCCGATGTGGCCAAGCCCGGCGACGGGCTGGGCCTCGACCTGGAGCACAACACCCGCGCACGCCGATGGGCGCTGCGCTTTCGCGACCGGGGCGACGCGCTGGGCGATCACGGCGGCTGGATCCACAACTATTTCGGCGAGCACGTGAACGACGGCAACCGCGACGAAATGGTCCGGTACCTGGAACTCAACGAAAAGGCGGTCTCCACGGTGGCCGGGCGTCCGTCGCGGGAATACTCCGCCCCCCTGGGCAACCAGCCCGAATGGGTGACCGACTGGCTGGAGGCCCACGGCATGGTGGCCTACTACTTCACCGGCAACACCGGCATGGCGCCCACGCGCAGCTACCGCGAGGGCCGTCTCACGGCCCGGCGCATCTGGTCTTTTCCCGTGCTCACCCTGGGCAAGCTCGCCGCTTTCGAGGAGTTCGACGAGGAGGACCTGAGCGATGAGGCGGTCAAGGGCTGGCTCACCGCCGCCGCCGACTATGCCGCCGAAACGGGCAACCTGCGCACCATCTACTCACATCCCCACGGCTTTTACCGCTATCCCGAAGCGCTGCGCGCCCTGTTCGCCCGCACCCGGGCGCTGCGCGCCGAAGGTCGCTTCCGCTGGACCACCATGTCGGGCGCGGCTGATTTCCTCAACCGCCGCGAGCAGGCGGCCTGGTCCTATGCGGGTACGGGGGACCAGCTGACCCTCAAGGCCAGCCACCCCGCTGACCTGTCCGGCCTGGCCTGGGAAGTGCCCAAGGCCGCCGATCGCCCCCCCCGCGTGACAGCGGGCGAAGGGCGGGTCGAGGACATCGGCCGCGCCTGGCGCGTTGTTGCCGGTCCCGGCCAACGCTTCGAGTTCGAATTCACCCGCAAATCCTTGCCATGAACCTTTCCCACTCCATCCTGCTGTGCATGGGCACGCGGCCAGAGATCATCAAGATGGCGCCGGTCTACCACGCCCTGCGCGCCACCGCCCTGCAGCCCCTGGTGCTGCACACCGGCCAGCACCGCGAAATGGCCGACCCCATGTACGACTTCTTCGGCATGCGCCCGGCCCTGAGCCTGAATCTGGAGCGCCAGCGCCAGACCTTGGCCCACCTGTCAGCCCTGATGATCGACAAGCTTGGCCTCATCCTGGAGGGCAGCGTTCCCGCCGCCGTGCTGGTGCACGGAGACACTTCCAGCGCCCTCATGGCGGCCCTGGCGGCCTTCTACCAGCAGGTGCCGGTGGGCCATGTCGAGGCGGGTTTGCGCTCCCACTGCATGTACGACCCCTTTCCCGAGGAGAAAAACCGGGAACTGATCGGCCGCCTCGCGACCTGGCACTTCGCTCCCACCGCCCAGGCGCGGGCCAACCTGCTGCGCGAAGGCATTGCGCCGCAGGCCATCCACACGGTGGGCAACACCATCGTGGATGCGGTGCAACTGGCCGGCAGGATGGATGGGGCCCGGCAAGACGCCATTCCCGAACTCCAACAAAACCTGGCCCCCCTGCCCGGCTTGCTGCCCGGCCGCCGCCTGTTGCTGGTGACCTCGCACCGGCGCGAGAACCTGGACGGCCCCCTGGCCGACATCGCGGGCGCGGTGCGCGACCTGCTGCTCGAATCCCCGGACCTGCTGGTGGTCTGGCCCGTGCACGCCAACCCCCGGGTGCAGGAGGTGGTGCATGGCGCCCTGGCCGGCTTGCCGGCCGAGGCCGCCAGCCGCCTTTTCCTCACCCAGCCCATGGGCTATGCGGCCCTGATGTGGCTGCTGCACCGGGCCTGGCTGGTGCTCACCGATTCCGGCGGCATCCAGGAAGAAGCTGCCGCCGTGCACACCCCCATCCTGGTGCTGCGCGAGACCACGGAGCGCCCCGAATTGATCGAGGCGGGCGCCGGCAGGCTGGTGGGAACCGACCGGGCTGCCGTGACGGCGGCCGTGCGCGAGCTGGCCACCCGGCCGGCCCTGACGGCCGCCATGCGCAATGCCATCAACCCCTTCGGCGACGGGCTGGCAGGCCAGCGCATCGCCACCCTTCTCGCGAACCATTTCGCCCCGCACGAGACCCCATGCCCAGCAGCCTCTCCCGCCTTGGCCTGACCCTCTTCCTCGGTGCCGCCGCCTGTGCTGCCTGTGCTGCCGGGCCGGATGCGGCGGACGAGGAGGCTGCCGCGAGCGCTGCTCCGGCCGCGCCGCCGGAAGCCCCCGCGCCGTTCGTGCCCAAGGGCACCCTCGAAGCAGGTGTCGGCTTCTCCTCGCTTACCGCCGGCTACCAGAACTGGAACAGCCAGTTCGTGCGCGGCGTATATGCCTCCGATCCGAAGAACACCTGGACCGCGGAAGTGGCCAACATGCAGCAGTTCGGTGACCGGGGCATCCTGTTTGCGCTGGGCAACACCCATGTCATCGATGACGACTGGTACGTTTCCACCGCCCTGGCCACCAGCGCCGGCGGGTTCTTCCAGCCCCGCGTGCGCGGCGATGTAGCGGTCTACCGCAAGCTCCTGGAGCCGCGCAACCTGGTGATCGGCGCGGGCCTGTCCTCGATCCAGGCCAAGGACGACCACCGGGATCTGGCGGTGGTGCTCAGTGCAGCCTACTACTTCGAGTCCCCCTGGGTGCTCGAAGGGGGCGTGCGTATCAACCGCAGCAACCCGGGCAGCGTGGTTGCCAACTACTACACCGTGGCGGCCACTTACGGGCGGGACAAGGAGCGCTTCGTCTCCCTGCGCTTTGCCACGGGTCGGGAGGGCTACCAGCTGGTGGGCGACGGCGGCAGCGCCCTGGCCAATTTTTCCAGCCACGACGCCCTGCTCACCTGGCGCGAGTGGGTGGGTCGTGACTGGGGCTTTCAGGTCCGGGCCGGGACGTACGGCAACCCCTACTACCGCCGGGTGGGCGGCGAACTCAGCCTGTTCGTGGATTTCTGAGCGCCATGGACCAAGACCAGGAACTGCGAAAGCGCATCGAGGCCATCCGCTCCAAGGGCTTCGGCGGACGGCGCATCCAATTGCATCGGGCCATCTACCACGTCTCCCTGCACAAGGGAAACCTGCTGATCGCCCTGCTGCTGCCGCTGGCCTTCAACCTGCTGCTGCTTCTGTCGATCGACGTGATCGTGCCGCTGTGGTTCGCCATACTGAAGTTCTGGTTTGCCGCCACGGACTTTCCCGGCAGCCTCGTGGCCGCGCCCTTCGACCTGGTGGTGGCCACGGTCTGGCTG
>JASLFM010000021.1 GCA_030150585.1 Acidovorax sp. | reverse complement strand
GGCGCTCGCGCGTGCCGCACGGCAGACCATTGCCTAGGCCCGCTCACTCTGTGCAAGAGGAACCCCTTTGTGAGCAGGCCCTAGACTCCGCACTGCCATGAACATCCAGCTGCTCTCCGACCTGCACCTCGAGGCCCATCCGCACTTCCAACCCCAGCCCGCGCCCGGCGCCGACGTGCTGGTGCTCGCGGGCGACATCGGCTCCTACCAGAGCGGCTCGCAACTCGAAGACGACGATTTCGGCCTTGCCCGATTTGCGGACTGGCCCGTGCCCGTGCTCTACGTGCCCGGCAACCACGAGTACGACGCGCAGGACTTCGACGCCGCGCATGCGCGCCTGCGCGCCGCCTGCGAGCGCTGCGGCCTCGTATGGCTGGAGCGCGAAACCGTGGTGCTGGGCGGCGTGCGCTTCGTGGGCGCCACGCTGTGGACCGACTTCGACGCGCTCGCGGTGCACGAGGGCTGCACCGACCCCGCCCGCCTTGCTGCCCTGCGCGAGAAGGCCTACCGCGCCGCTAATTTCTACCTGAGCAAGACGGGCGGCACGCGCGGCGGCACCCCCTTCTTGGCCGAGGCCGTGCGCGCCGAGGCGCTCACGAGCCAGGCCTGGCTGCGCGCCGCGCTGCACACGCCGTTCGACGGGCCCACCGTGGCCGTAACGCACTTCGCGCCCAGCCTGCGCAGCGCCGACCCGCGCTACGGCCTGGTGCCCGGCACGGCGGGGTTTTGCAACGCGCTCGACGACCTGCTGCCCTGCGCGCAGCTGTGGCTGCACGGGCACCTGCACGCACCCAGCGACTACGTGGCCGAGGGCCGGGACACCGAGGGCCGGCCCTGGCGCTGCCGCGTGGTGGCCAACCCCCTGGGCTATGCGCGCAAGGGCGAACAGGCGGCCTTCCAGCCCGCGAGCTGCATCGCTCTTTGATACATTGACCCACGTCAAGACGATGCCGCGGCACTCCCGGTAGTCTGGCGCCATCCCTCCTGGAGATCACCATGAAAATCCTGCTCGCTGTCGACGGAAGCCCCTATACCAAGAAGATGCTGGCCTACCTGGCCACGCACGAAGAACTGCTGGCCGGCACGCACGAATACACCGCCCTCACCGTGCAGCCCCAGCTGCCCCCGCGTGCCCGCGCAGCCCTGGGCAAGGAGGTGGTGGACCAGTACTACGCCGACGAAGGCGAGAAGGTCGTCGGCCCCGTGTGCAAGTTCCTGGCCCGCCACGGTGTGGAGGCCAAGCGCGCCGTGAAGGTCGGCCCCGTGGGCGAGACCATCGCCAAGGTGGCCGACACGGGCAAGTTCGACCTGCTGGTCATGGGCACCCACGGCCACGGTGCCCTGGGCAAGCTCGTGATGGGCTCGGTGAGCACCCAGGTACTGGCCAACTGCCAGGTGCCCGTGCTGCTTGTGCGCTGACGCCGCACCCGCCGCTCGCCCACCACCGCACGCGCCACCTTCGGGTGGCGCGTTCGTTTGTCAAAATTTGTGAATCGCCGCAACATTCCTACTCCATAATCGCGCGGCCCGTCTCACTGCCATGTCCGCCAGCCGCCCCCTGCCCTCCACGCTCTTCGCCACCGAGCAGGCGGCGGGCGAAGCCCGTTTCGAGGCCTGGCGCGAGAGCATTTCCGTCATCTTCGACACCGCCCCCCTCGCGAGCGCGGGGCTGGAAGGCTTCCGGGCCGCCCTGCGCGGCTACCACCTGGGCAGCCTGCTCATGGCCGACCACCATTTCACGGCGCACCAGTTCTCGCGCACCCTGCCACGCGCCGCGCGCGACGGCATGGACCACTACCTCGTGCAGTGGTACCGCAGCGGCGGCTTCACCGGCCGGTGCGGCGGCCCATGCGGCGGGCTGGACATGCGCGTGCCGGGCGGCAGCATCGCGGTGCTGGAACTGCAGCGCCCGCTGCACACCATTGCGCAGGACTCCGAAGTGCTGTCTCTGGTCGTGCCGCGCGCGCTGCTCGACGATGCCCTGGGCGGCCCAACGGCAGCCGAGCGCTACAGCCTGCATGGCAGCGTGCTGCCCACGTCCACGCCACTGGGCGGCCTGCTGGCCGACCACCTGCAATCGCTGCTCATGCGCATGCCCGCCATCACCGCCGACGACGCGCCCGCGGTGGCCCATGCCACCGTGCAAATGCTGGCCGCCTGCCTGCGCCCGAGCCTGCGCACCCTGGCCGAGGCACAGAGCGGGCTGCGTGCGGCCACGCTCTCGCGCATCCGCCAGCACATCGCGCGCAACCTCGGCGCGCCGCTGACGCCCGAGACACTGGCGCAGACCTTCGGCCTCTCGCGCAGCATGCTCTACCGCCTGTTCGAGCCGCTGGGCGGCGTGGCCCACTACGTGCAGCAGCAGCGGCTGCGCAGCGCGCTCCAGACCCTGACCAGCCCGGCCGGCCGCAGCCTGCGCGTCGGCGAGGCCGCCGCGCGCCTGGGCTTCGCCAGCGAGGCCCACTTCAGCCGGGCCTTCCGCGCCGCCTTCGGCTTCACCCCCAGCGACGCCCGCGCCATGGGCACCGCCGCCCGCGCCGCAAGCGCCCGGCCGTATGGCGCAGGCCCCGTATCGGCCGAATACGCGGACTGGGTGCGCGGGCTGTAGACGCACGGACGAGCCCTGCGAGAGGCACGGGCAAGCCATCGGGGCGCTGCGCCCGCAAATCGCCCGCGGCACACATCCGCCCGGTTTTTTTGCTTCCATAAAGATAGCTTCAAGCGCTTTATGCAAGGGCATCGGAGGCGTCTTCGTCCCCAATCGTACGCGCATGAAAGCCTTGGCATTCCGGGTGACCGCCCTGCTGCTGGCCGCCACGCCCGTCCCAGCGCGAGCCATTCCCGTGCTGGACCTGTGGGCGCTGGCGCTGCCGTCGCTGCTGCTGGCGGCCTGGGGGGCAAAACGCTTTCGATGAATTGAGACGCCGGATCAGGAAACGCGGAATACCCAATCAAGCCGCCATGCGCAGAGCCTCCTAGCATCGGCGCAGCCATCGGGCCATCACTGCCGGTGGCTCTCTCATTCATTCCTAGAAGCCTTCATCATGGCCATTCACAGCACCCGCGCCCTGAATTTCGCAGCCCTTCCGTTGGCACTGGCCTTGGCGGCCTGCGGCGGCGGTGGTGGCGGCAGCAGCCCCACACCTCCGGCCCCCGCTCCGGTGGTCGACCGCATCGAGCCCTACGACCCCGGCGCGGGCAAGGCCGCCGCGGCAACCGCGGCTACCCAGCCTGCGGCGGCCCGCTCCGCACGCACGGTGGCGCTGGGCCCGCCGGCGTCCAGCGATACCCCTAAGTCTGCGGCCGCCGGCACCCAGGGCACCGCGCTGCAGATCGGCGAGGCGCGCACGGTCGCGGACACGGCCTCGGCCCCAGCCACCGCCGCGCTGCTGCAATGGCAGGGCACTGCCCGCGGCACACAGGCCGCGGCGCTGCGCTTCGTGGCCGATGGCGCGCGTGGCGTGCGCCTAGGCGTGCGCGTCGATGCGCTGCCGGACGGCGCGGTGATGCGCTTCTACGGCAGTTCCAAGTCCGCGAACGACGTGGTGGAAGTCACCGCCCAGCAGTGGCAGGACATGGCCCAGCGCAACGCCAAGGCCGGCGCCCCCGACGCCAAGGCGCGCACCTACTGGAGCCCCGACTTCGGCGGGCCTGAAACCACGCTGGAGATCGAGATTCCCGCCGCCGTCAGCCCGGCCGCCGTGAAGCTCGCCGTGCCGAGCCTGTCGCACTTCACCATCAGCCCCGCCGAGGCCGACGGCACGGCCAAGGGCCTGATCAAGTCGGCCCGCAAGGTGGGCGAGTCGGACAGCTGCAACATCGACGCCAACTGCAAGCCCGAGTACCTCGCCCAAAGCCGCTCCGTAGCGCGCATGGTGTACGTGAATGGCGGCAAATCCTACCTGTGCACCGGCACGCTGCTCAACGATGCCAAGTCTTCCGGCACGCCGTATTTCCTGAGTGCCCACCACTGCCTCTCGGACCAGACCACGGCATCGACCCTGAACACCGACTGGTTCTATCGCTCGGCGGCCTGCGGCAGCGCCGAGGCCAGCACCGCCGCCTGCACGAGGACCTGAACAGCCTGGACTGGCGCCTGCGCAACGCGCGCGACGACCTGGACCGCGCCGAGCAGCGGCTGCGCGATGGCTCCGGATCTCCCCAATGACCAAACTGGCACTTCACATGACTTTCAAACTTCCTTTGCGTACCGCCGCGCTGGCTTGGGCCGCAGGTGGCCCCCTGGCCGCATGGGCGGCTCCGGCCGCAGTGGGCGGCGTGCAGTACGCCCCCTTGGCCGCCGCCGCGCAGGCCGTGCCCACACTGTCGCAGTGGGCACTGTGGGGCCT
>JASLFM010000446.1 GCA_030150585.1 Acidovorax sp. | reverse complement strand
TCTGGCCCATTTGCTCGGACAGGCGCTGCGCCAGCACGCGCGCGATGGCGTCGTTGGCGCCGCCCGCGGCCTGCGGCACCACGAGGGTGATGGGCTTGGAGGGGTATTTGTCCTGCGCCCAGGCCCCGCTGCAAAGCAGGGCGGCCAGGGCCAGCGCGGCATGGCGGCGGCGGATCGTGGTCAGGGTCATGGGGTGTCTCCTGTGGTGTGGTTTTATGCGGCGCGCGCCAGCGCCCGCCCGCGGATGGCGTCGAAGCCCTCGGGCACCGGGTGCAGGTCGAGCCGGCGCCCGGCCTTGACGATCTGGCCCGGAATGTCGTGGCCGATGAGCGCGGGCAGGCGCGCAGCCGCCGCGATGAGCGCGGGGAGGTGCACGCCCGTGTCGTAGCCCATGAGTTCGAGCGCGTGCACCACCTCTTCGGTGCAGACGTTGCCCGAGGCTCCCGGCGCGTAGGGGCAGCCGCCCAGGCCGCCGAGCGAGGTGTCGAACCGTTCGGCCCCCGCGGCGATGGCCGCGAGCACGTTGGCCAGCCCCATGCCGCGCGTGTTGTGAAAGTGCAGCGTGAACGCCATACCCGGCCAGCGCGCGCGTGCCGCGCGCACCAGGCCCTCCACCTGGGCCGGGTGGGCCATGCCCGTGGTGTCACACAGCGTGATGCCTTCAACGCCGATGTCGGCGAAGCGCTGTACCCACTCGAACACGGTGGCCGGCTCCACGTCGCCCTCCATCGGGCAGCCGAACACGCACGAGAGCGACACGTTCACCGCAACGCGCGCCGCCTGCGCCATGGCCACCACCTGCGCGAGCGCCGCGCACGACTGCGCGCGCAGCATGCGCAGGTTGGCGAGGTTGTGCGTCTCGCTCACCGACATGACGAGGTTCAGCTCGTCGGAGCGCGACTCGATGGCGCGCTCGGCGCCGCGCAGGTTGGGCACGAGCGCGGTGTAGACCACGCCCGGGCGGCGCTCGATCTCGCGCATCACCAGCTCGGCGTCGCGCAGCGCCGGAATGGCCGTGGGCGAGGTGAACGAGGTCACCTCGATCTTCGCCAGCCCCGTGGCCGAGAGCGCGTTCACGAGCGCGATCTTGTCTTCGGTGGGCACGAAAGCGCTTTCCATCTGCAGGCCGTCGCGCATGCCCACGTCGCAGAGGGCGATGCGGCGCCCTGCGCCGTTCCAAACGCTATTCATTGGATGACTCCCTTATCGCGCAGCAGCGCGATCTGTTCGGGCGTCAAGCCGGCCTCGGCCAGCACCGCGTCGGTGTCGTCGCCCAGGTGCGGCGCGCTGCTGCGCACGCTGCCCGGCGTGGCCGAGAGCTTGGGCACGATGCCCGGCACGGTGACGCTGTAGCCGTCGCGCGTGGCCTGCGTGAGCAGCATCTCGCGCGCCTGGTAGTGCGGGTCCTCGGCAATGTCCCGGGCGGTGTAGACCTTGCCAGCGGGCACGCGCGCGGCGCTCAGGGTGTCCATCACGGCCTGCACGGTGCGCGTGGCGGTCCAGGCGCCGATGGCCGCGTCGATCTCGGCCACGCGCGCCACACGGCCCGCGTTGCTGGCCAGGTCGGGCGCCTCGGCCAGGTCCTGGCGGCCGATGGCGGCCATGAGGCGCTTGAAGATGCTGTCGCCATTACCTGCCACGAGCACCCATCCATCCTCGCACGGATAGGCGTTGCTGGGCGCAATGCCCGGTAGCGCGCTGCCCGCGGCCTCGCGCACGGCGCCAAAGGCGCTGTACTCGGGGATCAGGCTCTCCATGCAGTTGAAAACGGCCTCGTGCAGCGCCACGTCGATCACCTGGCCCGCACCGCCATTCACCTTGCGGTGGTACAGCGCCATCATCACGCCGATGGCGCCGTGCAGCGCAGCCAGCGTGTCACCGATGGACACGCCCACCCGCACCGGCACGCGGCCCGGCTCGGCCGTGAGGTAGCGCAGCCCGCCCATGGCCTCGCCGATCACGCCAAAGCCCGGCAGATCACGGTACGGCCCCGTCTGGCCGTAGCCCGAGATGCGCAGGATGACGAGGCCCGGGTTGAGCGCGTGCAGTTCGGCGGGCGACATGCCCCAGCCTTCGAGCGTGCCAGGGCGGAAGTTCTCGATCAGCACGTCGGCTTCAGCGATCAGCTTGCGGGCAATGTCCTGCCCCTCAGGGGCACGCAGATCCAGCGCCACGGAGCGCTTGTTGCGCGACTGCACCTGCCACCAGACCGAGGTGCCCTCCTTCATGAGACGCCAGTTGCGCAGCGGGTCGCCCGCGCCCGGGGCCTCGATCTTGACCACCTCGGCGCCGAACTCGCCCAGGGTCTTGCCGCAGAACGGCCCGGCGATGAGCTGGCCCATCTCCACCACGCGCACCCCGGCCAGGGCGGCAGGGGATACGGCCTGCGTTGGCATCGTCATGCTGACTGTCTCCTTGTGCCTTGTATGTATACGGGCGGCAATCATCGCCGCAGCGCCCGCGCGGCGCAAAACGCTCAAGCGCGACGCTGCCATCGCAAAACGGCATGGCAGCGCAGTACCATCAGGGCCTGTGAAGCTCGACCCGGTTTCCCTGCGCCTGTTCGTCGCGGTGATGGAAGAAAACGCCATCGCGCGCGCCGCCGCGCGCGAGCACATCGCCCCCTCGGCCGCGAGCCGGCGCCTGGCCGAGCTCGAAGACGCGCTGAACGTGGAACTGTTCACACGCAGCAACCGCGGCA
>JASLFM010000437.1 GCA_030150585.1 Acidovorax sp. | reverse complement strand
ACCGATTGCGGCGGCAGGAGGTAGCAGCCATGAAGCAGATGAAACATTGGCAGGACCCACTCAATGCCTTATTGGGCGCCTGGTTGGTTCTGTCCCCTTGGGTTCTGGGTTACCAGAACCAGATGGCGCCCACAGCCAACGGCGTGGTCATCGGCCTGGCCCTGATCGCGGCGGCGCTCGGCGCGATCTTCATGCCCCGGGCCTGGGAGGAATGGACCGAAGGCGTGCTGGGGCTGTGGATGATCGTCTCGCCCTGGGTGCTGGGCTTCAGCACCAGCATGGACGCCATGCGCAATGCCGTGGTCTCGGGCATCATCGTCCTGGGGCTCGCCCTGTGGGTGCTGAGCATCGACAAGGACTACCAGCTGTTCCGGCACGACAGCACGGCGCATTGACGGCAACGCCTCGCCACTGAAAAAACCGCCTCCGGGCGGTTTTTTCTTGATGGCGTCAGACCACCACGGGCTCGGGCTCCAGCCGGATGCCGAAGCGCTCGTACACGCTGGTCTGGATGGCGCGCGCCAGCGTCATGACCTCGCCGCCCGTCACGCTGTCGGCACCCCGGCCGCGGTTGACCAGCACCAGGGCCTGCTTCTCGTACACGCCGGCCTTGCCCACGCTCTTGCCCTTCCAGCCGCAGGCGTCGATGAGCCAGCCCGCCGCGAGCTTGATGGTGCCGTCGGGCATGGGGTAGTGCACGATCTTCGGGTCGCGCGCGATGATGTCGGCGCACTGCTCGGGCGTCACCGTGGGGTTCTTGAAGAAGCTGCCCGCGTTGCCCACCACGGCCGGGTCGGGCAGCTTGGCGCGGCGGATCTCGCACACCCAGTCGAAAATCTGCTGCGCGCTCGGCCGTTCCACGCCCGCCTCGGCGCGCTTGCGCTCCAGATCGAGGTAGCCCAGCTCGGGGCGCCAGTCCTTGGGCAGGAGAAAGCGCACGTGGGTGATCACGGCGCGCCCCGCCAGGCCCATGCCCCGGTGCAGGCCACCGCCCTCGTGGGGCGCCTGCGGCGCCGCATGCTTGAACACCGAATCGCGGTAGCCGAAGGCGCACTGCGCCGCGTCGAGCATGAAGGGCTGGCCCGTGGCCAGGTCGATGGCGACGAGGGAATGAAAGCGGTCCTGCAGCTCCACGCCGTAGGCGCCGATGTTCTGCACGGGCGCCGCGCCCACGGTGCCCGGAATCAGCGCCAGGTTCTCCAGCCCCGGGTAGCCCTGGGCCAGGGTCCAGGCCACGGCCTCGTGCCAGACCTCGCCCGCGCCGGCCTCGACGATCCAGGCCTTGTCGGTCTCCTCCAGCAGGCGCAGCCCCTTGATCTCCATCTTGAGCACCACGGGCTTCACGTCGCCCGTGAGCACGATGTTGCTGCCGCCGCCCAGCACGAACATCGGCTGGCGGGCCAGGCGCGGGTCGGCCAGCACGCCGTGCACGTCCTGCACGGAGCGCACACGCACCAGCGTGTGGGCGCGCGCCACGATGCCGAAGGTGTTGCAGTGCTGGAGGGGGGCGTTTTTCTCGACTAACATCAGCGCAATTGTCTCATTCGGGCCCTCACATGCCTTCTTTCGATACCGTTTGCGAAGCCAACTTCGTGGAAGTGAAAAACGCGGTGGAAAACACCGCCAAGGAAATCGGCACCCGCTTCGATTTCAAGGGCACGTCCGCCGCCATCGAGCTCAAGGACAAGGAAATCACGCTGTTCGGCGATGCCGACTTCCAGCTCACCCAGGTCGAGGACATCCTGCGCAACAAGCTCACCAAGCGCAGCGTGGACGTGCGCTTCCTCGACGTGCAGAAGGCCCAGAAGATCGGCGGCGACAAGCTCAAGCAGACCGTGAAGGTGAAGAACGGCATCGAGAGCGAGCTGGGCAAGAAAATCCAGAAGCTGCTCAAGGAAAGCAAGCTCAAGGTGCAGGCCGCCATCCAGGAAGAGAAGGTGCGCGTTACCGGCGCCAAACGCGACGACCTGCAGGCTGCGATGGCGCTGATCCGCAAGGAAATTGCCGACGTGCCGCTGTCTTTTGACAACTTCCGGGATTGAGTGACCCGGCCACATCCATGCACCGCCTGCTCGCCACGCTCCTGCTGCTTCCCACCCTGGCTTGCGCCCAGGCCGTGGCCCTGAGCGGCATCCTGGGCAGCAAGGCCTTGCTGGTCGTGGACGGCAGCGCGCCGCGCGCCCTCGCTGCGGGCGAGGAGCATCGGGGCGTGAAGGTCGTCTCCGTGGGGCGTGACGACGCCGTGGTGCTGATCGGCTCCGACCGCCGCACACTGCGCCTGGGCGAGGCGCCGGTGAGCGTGGGCGGCAGCCGCGTGAACTCCGGCGGCCGGCGGGTAGTGCTCCTCGCCGACAGCCGGGGGCATTTCATTCAAAGCGGCACGATCAACGGCCAGGCCATGCAGTACATGGTGGACACGGGTGCGAGCACGGTGGCCATCGGCCGGGCCGATGCCGAGCGCATGGGCCTCGACTACCAGAGCGGCCAGCCCGTGCGCGTGAGCACCGCCAACGGCGTGGCCCAGGGCTGGCGCATGCGGCTGGACACCGTGCGCATCGGCGACGTGTCCGTGTACGGCGTCGATGCCATCGTCACCCCGCAGGCCATGCCCTTCGTGCTGCTGGGCAACAGCTTCCTCTCCGAATTCCACATGACCCGCACCGGTGACCAGATGGTGCTGGAAAAGCGCTGACGATGGCCCACGACGCCGCCCATCCCGGAGACCAGTACGAGGACCTGCTGGGCCTGTGGTCTGACCTGGAGTCGGCCCTGTCCGTGCTGCTCGCACGGCCGCTGCA
>JASLFM010000434.1 GCA_030150585.1 Acidovorax sp. | reverse complement strand
GTCGGGCACGAAGTTCACCAGCACGATGTCGATGGGCTGGTCCGGCCCGATCAGGTTGCTGTAGTTGTGCGGGCCCCAGGGCTCGTCGGCCAGGCCGACCACCAGCCCGTAGACGGAATCCACGGGCCGCGCGAAGCGGTCCATGAGCGTGTCGAGCATCGCGTCGGTAACCTTGCCGGTGCTGCTTTCCGTGTCTTCCAGCCACAGGTTGATCGTGCGCCCGTCGGTGGCGCGGGTCTGGCGCCGCAGCGTGGCGCTGCGGGAGACGATGGTGTCGTCGTCGCTCGGGTTGATGTACCAGCTGCGCGTGCTGCCCACGGAGGCCAGGGCCTTGGCGGCCTTGGCCTGCGCCGGGGTGCCCGGCGCCGCGGGCTCCATGTGGGCGCGCGCGTTGAAGTCGCGGACGGCGCCGGGGATGTGGTTCGTGCGGTCCACGCCGTCGCCGGCCTGGCTGCGCAGGCTGCTGGCCGCCGGGGCGTCGAGCGTGAAGGGCGGCATGCGCACGGCAGGCGCGTTCGGGTTGGTGTAGACCAGCGTGACGGGGCGCGTGCCCAGGTCTTTCAGCGCGACCGGGATGCTGGCGTCGCCCCCGGTGGTGTTGGTATAGCTCCAGATGCCGACGCCCTGGCCGCCGTAGCCGGTATTGCCCGCGGTGCCGCAGAAGCTGCCGCTGCAGGCCGCCGACAGCGACGTCGCCAACGGGGGATCGACGGTACCCCCGCCGCTACCCGCACCGCCGGTGCCCCCGGGCCCAGTCCCTGCGCTGCCGTCGCCGCCACCCCCACCGCCGCCGCAGGCTGCGGCCAGCAGACCCAGCGCCACCACGGACACGGCGCGGCGCACACGAAGCCAATCCACCATCACGGACCCTCCCACGAACAAGTTGGAGGCACTATACCGGGGCCGCCCGTGCGCGGGGCGCGCTCTGTGCCATCAACGCCACGAACCGGCGCGCGCCCAGGCCGAGCGGCCGCTCCTTGGACCACACCACATCCACCCACAGCGTGGCGCCGTTGCTGAGGTTCTCGAACGGCATTTCCACGAGCGTGCCGGCCTCGATGCGCGGCAGCGCGAGCGCGCGCGGCTGCCAGCCCCAGCCCAGGCCCGCCTCGATGAGGCCCAGTGCCGCGAGGTGGCTGTCGGTGCGCCAGTGGTGGCGCGCGAAAACGAAGCGCGGGTCGGTTTGGGCGAGGTCGCGGCTGGCCACCACGATCTGGCGTGTGCGCGTGAGGTGCTCCTCGCGCAGCGGCACGGCCTGCAGCACGGGGTGGTGGGGCGCGATCACGGCCACGAGCGTTTCGCTGCCCACCTCCTGGAAGCCCTCGCGCCCGTCGAGGCTCGGCCGCTCGAATACCAGCGCGAGCTGCGCGCGGCCCGCGTGCAGCAGCGCAAGCGCGTCGGCCTGCGGCGCGGCCAGTACCTCCACCTGCAGCAAGGGGTAGTCCTGTGCGAGCTGGGCCAGCGGGCCGCTCCAGTGCGCGGCGAGCAGCTCGGGCGCGATGGCGAGCGTGAGGCGCTCCTCCAGCCCCTGGGTGAGCGCGAGCGCCTGTGCATTGAGCTGCTGCAACTGCAGCGCCAGCAGCCGCGCTTGCGGCTCCAGTGCGCGCGCCGCGGCCGTGGGGCGCGGTTCGCGCCCGCTGCGGTCGAAAAGCTGCACGTGCAGTTCGGCCTCCAGGTGGGCCATGGCCATGCTCACGGCCGAGGGCACGCGCGAAAGCACCCGCGCGGCGGCCGAGAAGGAGCCTTGATCGAGCACCGTCAGGAAGACCTGCACGTTGTCGGAATTGAAGGCCATGAAATCTATCAGTTAATCTGAAATAAGCTGACTTTATATGTCAGATGCATGAATATAAAGTGCGCCCGATGCACAACAAAAAAGCAAGCTTCATTTCCCTGCAGGGCGCCAAGCGCCGCGTGGTGTACGTGACCCTGTATGAACTCATCGCCATCGTGGCCGCCACGGCGGGGCTGTCCGTTCTCACGGGGCAGGGCGCGGGCCATTCGAGCGTGGTGGCCGTGGCCGCGTCGGGCATTGCCATCGTCTGGAACATCGTGTTCAACTGGGCGTTCGAGCGCTGGGAGTCGCGCCAGGCTGTGCGCGGGCGCAGCGTGGCGCGGCGCATGGCGCACGCCATCGGCTTCGAGGGCGGGCTGGTGTTCACGCTCGTGCCGCTGTTCGCGTGGTGGTTCGGCGTGAGCCTGTGGCACGCGTTCGTGATGGACCTGGGCCTGATCGTGTTCTTCCTCTGCTACACCTTCGTGTTCAACTGGGTGTTCGACCACCTCTTCGGCCTGCCGGCCTCGGCCGTGGCGGCGGCCTGAAGCCGCCCGGCGCGACCGTGAAACAGTGTGAACGGCAGCCGCGCCCGCCGGGAGCGGGTCACTGGCTGCCGATAATGGGCCCACGATGCGTGGGCCTCTTTTTTTCCGCCGAGTGCTGCCCTGGGGCCTGTGCTGCGCCGCGCTGGCGGGCTGCGCCTCCGATGCGCCCACCACGCGCGGCGAGGTGCGGGGGGCGCCGGTCGCCAAGGAAGAGCTGGCCCAGTCCGACGTGAACCGCATGGCCACGCTGGCCATGAAGGAGAACCTCGAAGGCCTGTACCGCCTCATGGACAAGCTTTACCGCCGCAACCCCGGCGAATGGCGCAAGGGCGGCGCTGCGGACCGCGAGCAGGCCCTCGCGCAGGTGCGCACCGCCATCGAGCGGCGCGAGCCCTGGGCGCCGCTGCAGGGGCGGCGCGACATTGCGGCCATGGGCCTGGCGCTTGCGCCGGAGTTCACGGGTGACCGCGTCGCGGCTTTCGTCTACGCCACGGCCGACATGATCGTCGCGGCCCACGGTGGCAAGACCGAGTTCTTCCTGCTCGACGGGTTCGACGCGCAGCACCTGTACAACGCCGCGCGCAATGTCGAAGTCGCGGTGTGGATGCTCGCGCAGCGCCGCACCCCCCAGGGCCAACCCCTGTTGCTGGCGGACGAAATCGGCCCCCAGGGCCGCAACCTGAGCTATGAGCGCGAATTCGGCAAGATCATCGCGCGGCTCGATCTGCTGGCCGCCGTGACGACCGAGAAATACCGCCGCGCTGTCATCGGCTATGTGCAGAACCTGGTGGGCGGCACCTTCCTGCAGTTCCTGCCGGTGCGGTGATGCAGCGCGCGGCTCGGTCCCGGTAAAATCCCGCCCTGCCCCAAGGAGCGTTGCAGCGGCCTCCATCCCCGGATGGGCCGTCAGGCTTGGGCGCAGCCTTCCCCCGCCAACGACGCTCACCTGTTTAACCGTTTGTTCGCGCAGGTGAGCCGTATGTCCGATCTTTCCGTCCCCCCCATGAAGCTGTCAGGCCTGGAGCCCGTCTTCATCGGCGAGGGCACGCTGTTCGTCAATGTGGGCGAGCGCACCAACGTCACGGGTTCCAAGGCGTTCGCGCGCATGATCCTCAACGAACAGTACGAGGAAGCGCTGTCGGTGGCGCGCCAGCAGGTGGAAAACGGCGCCCAGGTCATCGACGTGAACATGGACGAGGCCATGCTCGACAGCAAGGCCGCCATGGTGCGCTTCCTGAACCTCATCGCCTCCGAGCCCGACATCGCTAAGGTGCCGGTGATGGTGGACTCGTCCAAGTGGGAAGTGATCGAGGCCGGCCTGCGCTGCCTGCAGGGCAAGGGCATCGTCAATTCCATCTCCATGAAGGAGGGCGTGGACGAATTCAAGCGCCAGGCCCGGCTCATCAAGCGCTACGGCGCGGCCGCCGTGGTCATGGCCTTCGACGAGCAGGGCCAGGCCGACACCTACCGGCGCAAGATCGAGATCTGCGAGCGCGCCTACCGCGTGCTGGTCGACGAGGTGGGCTTCCCGCCCGAGGACATCATCTTCGACCCCAACATCTTCGCCGTGGCCACCGGCATCGAGGAGCACAACAACTACGCGGTGGAGTTCATCGAGGCCACGCGCTGGATCAAGCAGAACCTGCCTGGTGCCAAGGTCAGTGGCGGCGTGTCCAACGTGAGCTTTTCCTTCCGCGGCAACGACCCGGT
>JASLFM010000407.1 GCA_030150585.1 Acidovorax sp. | reverse complement strand
ACGGCAAGCTGTGGATCCCGCTGGTCGAGAAGTTCGGCGGGCAGCACCACGGCTATTTCCTGCCCAGCGAAGGCGCCAACAACATCGCCCTGGCGCTGTTCACCTTCGACAGCCTGGCGGCCTACGAAACCTACCGCCAGCGCTCGTTCGAAGACCCCGAGTGCCAGGCAGCCTTCCGCTACGCCGAGGAAACGGGCTGTATCCTGAGCTACGAGCGCAGCTTCTTCCGGCCCGTGTTCCGCTGAGCGCCGGACCTCCTCAGCCCTGGCGGTAACCCTCCCAGCCCCGCGCGCGCAGTGCGCAGGCCGGGCAGGTGCCGCAGCCGTAGCCCCAGTCGTGGCGCGCGCCGCGCTCGCCTTCATAGCAGGTGTGCGTCTCCTCGACGATCAAGTCGACCAGCGCGGTGCCGCCCAGCGCCTCGGCCATGCGCCAGGTGGCGGCCTTGTCGATCCACATCAGCGGCGTCTCGATGCGCAGGCGCAGCGCCAGTCCCAGGTTCAGCGCGAGCTGCATGGCCTTCATGGTGTCGTCGCGGCAGTCGGGGTAACCCGAGAAATCGGTCTCGCACACGCCGGCCACGATCACCTGCAGGCCGCGCCGGTAGGCCAGCGCCCCCGCAAGCGTGAGGAACAGCAGGTTGCGCCCCGGCACGAAGGTGTTGGGCAGGCCGTCGGCCTGCATGGCGAAGGCGATTTCCTCGGTCAGCGAGGAACCGCCGATCTGGCGCAGCACGTCCAGCGTGAGCACATGGTCCTCGCCCAGGCGCGGCGCCCAGGCGGGAAAGCGCTCGGCGAGGCGTGCGAGCACGGCCGTGCGCGCCTGCAGCTCCACGCTGTGGCGCTGGCCGTAGTCGAAGCCCAGCGTTTCGACGCGCTCGTAGCGCGCCAGGGCATGGGCCAGGCAGGTGGTCGAGTCCTGACCGCCCGAGAACAGGACGAGTGCGGAGGTATGCATGACCACGATTAAACCCGAGCCTGCGGGGGCCTTGTACCATGGCGTATCCCCACCCCCACGGCGTCCTCCATGCCCCTACCGTCCGTCCCACGCCTCGCCGCCACGCTGGGCCTGGCCCTTGCGCTCGGAGGCTGCCAGGACCGCGCCGCGCCCGCCTGGTCCGGCTACGTGGAAGGGGACTACATCTACGTGGCCGCCGCCCTGCCGGGCCGCCTCGAAACGCTGGCCGTGCAGGCAGGCCAGCAGGTGGCGCAGGGCGCGCCGCTGTTCACGCTCGACAGCGAGCCCGAGCGCGCCGCCCGGGACGAAGCCACGGCGCGCCTGGCCACGGCCCGCGCCCAGGCTGCGAACATCGACACCGGCAAACGACCCGACGAAATCGCCGTGCTCACGGCCCAGCTCGCCCAGGCGCGCGTGGCAGCGCAGCTCGCGCAGAGCAACCTCGCGCGCCAGCGCCAGCTCGTGGACCAGGGCTTCACCTCGGCCGCCACGCTCGACAGCCTGGAGAGCAGCGCACGCCAGGCCCGGGACCATGTGAACGAGCTGGACGCCGCGCTGCGCGTGGCGCGCCTGCCCGGCAGGCCCGACGAGCGCGCGGCCGCCCAGGCCCAGGCCCAGGCTGCGGGCGACGCCCTGCGCCAGTCGGACTGGAGCACCCGCCAGAAGCAGCAGGCCGCGCCCGCCGCGGGCCAGGTGGCCGACACCTTCTTCCGCGCGGGCGAATACGTGGGCGCGGGGCAGCCCGTGCTGTCGCTGCTGCCGCCCACCCACATCAAGGCACGCTTCTTCGTGCCCGAGGCCGAGATCGCCACGCTGGCGCCGGGCGATACCGTGGAGCTGGGCTGCGACGGCTGCGGCACGCCCATCGCCGCGCACATCAGCCGCATCGCAACGCAGGCCGAGTACACGCCACCCGTGATCTATTCGAACGCGCAGCGCGCCAAGCTCGTGTTTCTCGTCGAGGCGCGGCCCGACCCGAAGGACGCGCCGCGCCTGCGCCCCGGCCAGCCGCTCGACGTGCGGCGCGCCGCGGCCGCCAGGACGCCATGAGCGCCATGAACGACACTGCCTGGGCCATCGACGTGCAGGGCCTCACCAAGCGCTACGGTGGCCGCGCCGTGGTCGACGGCGTGTCGCTGCAGGTCGCGCCGGGGCGCATCTGCGGCTTTCTCGGGCCCAACGGCAGCGGCAAGACCACGACCATCCGCATGCTCTGCGGCCTGCTCACACCCGATGCGGGCCAGGGCCATTGCCTGGGGCTGGACATCGTGCGCGAATCGGCCGCCATCAAGCGCCAGGTGGGCTACATGACGCAGCGCTTCGGCTGGTACGAGGACCTGTCGATCCGCCAGAACCTCGACTTCGTCGCGCGCCTGTTCGCGCTGCCCGATCGGCGCTCGGCCGTGGACGCGGCGCTCGCGCGCCTGGGCCTCGTGGACCGCCAGCACCAGCTCGCGGGCGCGCTCTCGGGGGGCTGGAAGCAGCGCCTAGCGCTGGCCGCCTGCCTGATCCACCAGCCGCGCCTGCTGCTGCTCGACGAACCCACGGCCGGCGTGGACCCGAAGGCGCGGCGCGACTTCTGGGACGAAATCCACCGGCTCGCGGCCGAGGGCATCACCGTGCTCGTGTCCACCCACTACATGGACGAGGCCGAGCGCTGCCACGAGCTGGTTTACCTCGCCTACGGCCACGTGCTCGCGCGCGGCACGCAGGCCAGCATCGTCGCCGCGGCCCAGCTGTCCGTGTGGCGCATCGAGGGCGAGGGTGCGGCGGCGCTGATCGCACCGCTCGAACGCGCGCCCGGCGTGCTCAGCGTGGCGGCGTTTGGCAACGCCGTGCACGTGGCGGGGACCGATGCCGCGCTGCTGGAGCGGGCCGTGGCGCCGTGGCAGGCCCGCGCGGGCCTGCGCGTGCAGAGCGTGGCGCCCACGCTGGAGGATGTCTTCATCCACCTGATCCACGGCGCGCAGGACAACTTCGCCGAGGAGCCCCGGCCATGACGGGTTTTTCGGCCGCGCGCATGGCCGCCGTGTTCGTCAAGGAATTCCAGCAGATGCTGCGCGACCGGCTCACGTTCGCCATGGCCGTGGGCATTCCGGTGCTGCAGCTCGTGCTGTTCGGCTACGCGATCAACACCGACCCCAAGGGCCTGCCCACGGCCGTGGTCGCGGCCGACAGCGGGCCGCTCACGCGCAGCCTGGTCGCGGCACTGCAGAACACGGGCTACTTCCAGGTCACAGCCCAGCCCGCGAGCGAGGCCGAGGGCGACGAACTCATGGCACGCGGCAGCGTGCAGTTCATGGCGGTGATTCCGCCGCAGTTCGAGCGGCGCCTGCTGCGCGGCGAGCAGCCCACGCTGTACGTGGCCGTGGATGCGACGGACCCCGCCGCCTCGGGCAACGCGCTCGCGGCGCTGAACCTCGTGGCCACGCAGGCGCTCGCGCACGACCTCGCGGGGCCGCTGCGCGCACTGCAGCCGCGCGCACCCCCCTACGATCTGCGCATCCACCGCCGCTACAACCCCGAAGGGCTGTCGCGCTACAACATCGTGCCGGGGCTGGTGGGCACCATCCTCACCATGACCATGGTCATGCTGACCTCGCTGGCCATGACACGCGAGCGCGAGCGCGGCACCATGGAGAACCTGCTGGCCACGCCCGTGCGGCCCATGGAGGTCATGGCCGGCAAGATCCTGCCCTACGTGCTCATCGGCTACCTGCAGCTGGGCGTGATCCTCACGGCCGCCTGGGTGCTGTTCGAAGTGCCCATGGCCGGCAGCTTCGCGCTGCTCATGGGCATGATCGGCGTGTTCATCCTCGCGAACCTGGCCGTGGGCTTCACGTTCTCCACGCTGGCGCGCAACCAGCTGCAGGCCATGCAGATGACGTTTTTCTTTTTTCTGCCCTCGATCCTGCTATCGGGCTTCATGTTCCCGTTTCGCGGCATGCCGCATTGGGCGCAGATGATCGGCGAGGTGCTGCCGCTCACGCACTTCCTGCGCATCGTGCGCGGCATCCTGCTCAAGGGCAACACCCTCGATGATGTGATGACTCAGCTCGGCGCCATCGCGCTCTTTGCCTGCGTGGCCTTGTTTATCGCGGTGAAGCGGTACAAGCAGACGCTGGATTAGAGTGCTTTGTTTGGCCAAAGGCCGCTGGGAGCGCTGGCGTCCCCGCCGGCGGCAGTGCCCGGTGCTGTGCCGGAGC
>JASLFM010000281.1 GCA_030150585.1 Acidovorax sp. | reverse complement strand
TCGCCCAGCAGATCCACAGGCACAGCGGCCTGCGCCCCCATTGCACCCACCAGCCCCAACGCGCCGATACACATTGCAACCTTGTTCATGGTGAACTCCTGAATCCTGCGGCTGCCGCGCCGGGCCGCCGCCATGCGACGGTCAGAACGGGTTTGTGCTCACACGCGGCCGCCAGGGTGCGAGCGCTCGAATTTCCTTTCCGCATCGGACAGGTGCCGGAGCAGCACGTGCGATGCGATATTGACGCCGATGCCGCCGATCAGCGCCGGCAGCAGGTAAAGCGCCGTGGACAGCTCGGACACAAAGACCGCGTTGTCCGCCAGTGAGGGCGTGGCCTTCGCCGCAGCGGCCAGTCCCTGCAGCAGGTAAACGTCCACCCCGGCGATGAACACCAGCACCAGCCCGAAGAACAGCACCGCACCGCGCGAGATGGAGCGCTTCATGAGCAGGGCTCCATACACCCCGCACGGCAGCACCACCGAAAACACCACCAGAGCCCAAAACCGCATCTCCGTGAAAACCGTTGCACTGATATGCAAAGCCACCACTCCCTGTCCGTTCCGATCAATGCCAGCGCCGGTAATGGCCCCAACCCAGGCCGATGCTCAGCCCCACGGGCGGCCCCCAGTAGACCGGGGGCGCGTACACCCAGGGCGCAGGGGCATACACAACGGCTGGCCCCGCATAAGTGATGGCCGGAGCGGGCGCCGCGCTTATGGGCATGTCCGGCGGCGGCGGTGGCAATGCATCGACCGGCGCCACATCGACCTGCAGCGCGATCCGGTCGCCCGGATCACTCTGCACGCGTGCGCTGTAGCGCTGGCCGTTGTATTCGTAAACCACGTCGTAGCCGACGAGGCGGTTTTCGTAGCGCGTCACCGTCTGGCACTGCTGCATGTTGGCAACCGCAGGCGGCGTGCTGCCCGCCTCGACGTTATTGCCCACCACAGCGCCTGCCAGCGCCCCCACGGCGGTCGCTGCGGCCCGTCCGGCCCCGCCCCCCACGGCATTGCCAAGCCCCCCGCCCACGAGCGCCCCCACGAGGGCACCGCCACCCATGGTGGGCTGCTGCACCGCCACAGGCTGGCTGACGCATTGGCTGTCTGGAACTGCCACCTGGGCGTATACGGCCGTCCTGTGGATGACAGTGCCGTACTCGGCGGCCGTAGCGGCGGCGCCCGCCGTCGTGCCGCACAGGGCCAGTGAGGAGAGAAGCAGTGCATTTTTCATCTTGCGCTCCCAGGGCCGAAGCCGGCCGGAAAACCTTTTTTCGGCCGCCACTATGGCCGAGCGCTTTTGCTGCCCTGTGTACGCCACGCAAAGGAAGATTACAAATGCAACATGCCGCCCGTCCAGCCTGCCCCCATTCACCGCCATGCACATAAGCTTATTCGCATAAGGGAAGGAGAAAACAATCGTTTGTTTTTATATAGCCTCCCCCTACAGTCGCGCCCATGCACGACTTCGCGTTCATCCTGGCTGGCTTCGGCGTAGGCCTGATCGTGGGCCTCACCGGCGTGGGCGGTGGCTCGCTGATGACGCCCGTGCTGATCTTCTTTTTCGGTATCAAGCCGCACATGGCCGTGGGCACGGACCTGCTGTTCGCGGCCTTCACCAAGATGGGCGGCACCGTGAGCCTGGCGCGCCAGCGCCTCGTGCCCTGGCGCGTCGTGGCGCAGCTGTGCGCGGGCAGCATTCCCGCCGCGCTGCTCGCCCTGTGGGCGCTGCAGCACCTGGGGCCTGGCAGCGCGCAGGCCCAGCGCATCATGACGACCACGCTCGGCGCTGCGCTGCTGCTTACCGCCGCCGCCACCTTCTACAAGGTCATGGCTTTCTCGCACCCGCGCCCCCTGCGCGCCACAGGCGCCGACCCGCAAGCTGCGCTGCGCCCGCGCCATTGGAGCCTGCCCGTGCTGCTGGGCGCCGTGATCGGCACCATGGTCACCTTCACCTCGGTGGGCGCGGGCGCCATCGGCGTGTCGGTGCTGCTGCTGGTGTTTCCGCTGCTGCCGCTGCCGCGCATCATCGCGGCCGACATCGCCTACGCCGTGCCGCTGACGCTCGTGGCGGGCCTCGGCCACGCCTCCCTCGGTTCCGTCGACTGGCCGCTTCTGGCCCAGTTGCTTGCCGGCTCGCTGCCCGGCATCTGGCTGGGCTCGCGCCTGGTCGCGCGCACGCCCGAGCGGCTCATCCGCTCGGCGCTTTCGGTGCTGCTCGCCTGGGCGGGCGCCAAACTGGTTCTGATCTGAGTCCCCCACCATGTACCAATACACAGAATTCGACAAGCAATTCATCCGCCTGCGCGCCGAACAGTTCCGCGACCAGCTCGAACGCTGGCAGCGCGGTGAGCTGACCGACGAGCAGATGCTGCCGCTGCGCCTGCAGAACGGCTGGTACATCCAGCGCTACGCCCCCATGGCGCGCATCGCCGTGCCCTACGGCGAGATCAGCAGCACGCAGCTGCGCATGCTCGCGCGCATCGCCCGCGACTACGACAAGCCCACGCCCGAACTGCTCGCGCAGGCCCAGGCCACGCAGGACGAGCTGCAGGCCGCCCAGCCCGGCCTGACGCTGGCCGCCGCGCCGCTGCGCTATGGCTACGGTCACTTCACCACGCGCACCAACGTGCAGTTCAACTGGATTCCCATCACCCAGGCCGCCGACGTGATGGACCTGCTGGCCAGCGTGCACATGCACGGCATCCAGACCAGCGGCAACGACATTCGCAACATCACCTGCGATGCCTGGGAGGGCATTGCCGAGGACGGTATCGTCGATACCCGCCCGTTCGCCGAGATCACGCGCCAGTGGAGCTCGCTGCACCCCGAGTTCACCTTCCTGCCGCGCAAGTTCAAGATCGCCTTCAACGGTGCGCAGGAAGACCGTGCCGCCATCGGCTGGTACGACATCGGCCTGCAGGCGCAGAAGAACGCGGCGGGCGAAGTGGGCTTCACCGTCAAGGTGGGCGGCGGCATGGGCCGCACGCCCATCATCGGCAGCACGGTGCGCGAGTTCCTGCCCTGGGACCAGTTGCTGAACTACCTCGAAGCCGTCATCCGCACCTACAACAGCTATGGCCGGCGCGACAACAAATGGAAGGCGCGCATCAAGATCCTGGTCAAGAGCGAAGGCCAGGGCTTCATCGACGCCGTGGAGGCCGAGTACAAGGCCATCCTCGAGCAGGACGGCGCGCCCCACACCATCACCCAGGCCGAGCTGGACCGCGTGAGCGCGAGCTTCGTGGTGCCCGAACTCAAGCCTGCCAACCTGCCCTCCAAGATCGACCCGCAGGGCCAGCTCTACCAGCGGTGGCTGGCGCAGAACGTGCGCGGACACAAGCAGCCGGGCCTGAAGACCGTGACGCTGTCGTTCAAGCGCGTGGGCTTCGCGCCCGGCGATGCCGACGCCGCCACGCTCGAAGCCCTGGCCCAGCTGGCCGAGCAGTTCAGCGCGGGCGAGGCGCGCCTGACGCACGAGCAGAATCTGATGCTGCCCTGGGTGTTCGAGTCCGACCTGCCCGCCCTGTACGAGGCTGCGCGTGCCCTGGGGCTGGCGCAGCCCAACATCGGTCTGCTGTCCGACATGATCGCCTGCCCCGGCGGCGACTTCTGCTCGCTGGCCAATGCGCGCTCGCTGCCCATCGCGGCGGCGCTGACCGAGCGCTACCAGGATCTGGACGAGCTGTTCGACCTGGGCCCCATCGACCTGCACATCAGCGGCTGCATCAACTCCTGCGGCCACCACCACAGCGGCCACATCGGCATCCTGGGCGTGGACAAGGACGGCAAGGAGTGGTACCAGATCACGCTGGGCGGCTCGGACGGCACGCACCTGTCCGGCCCCGCCATCGGCGGCAAGGTGGTCGGCCCCTCGTTCAGCGCGGCCGAAGTGCCCGATGTGATCGAGGCGGTGCTCACCACCTACCGCGAGCAGCGCACCAGCGCGCAGGAGCGCTTCATCGACACCCTGCGCCGCGTGGGCCACGACCCGTTCAAGGCCGCCGCCAACGGCGCCCGCCACCCCCAAGCCGCCGAAGCGGCGCTGGCTGAATGAGGACCCGAGAATGACCATGAAAATAATAGCTGCCAGCGCAATCGCCACGGGCGCTGATGCCGAAAAAACCCTGCAGATCGCCAACGACGCCGACCTGGCCGCGCTGGCCGCCGAAGGCGCGCTCGAAGGCGTGCAGCGCATCGAGTTGCAGTTCCCCAAGTTCACCGATGGCCGCGCTTACAGCCAGGCGCTGCTGCTGCGCCGCCGCTACCAATTCACGGGCGACATCCGCGCCACGGGCGACGTGCTGATCGACCAGCTCGTGCACATGCACCGCAGCGGCTTTTCCAGCGCCGTGCTGGCCCCCGGCGTGAACGCTGACGCGGCGCAGCGCCAGTTCGACCGCTTTGGCGCTTTCTACCAGGGCGACGTGCTGGAGCCGCGCCCCCACTTTGCCCGGGAGGCCGCATGAGCCTCGCCCTGGACCTCCCCCGCATCAACGCCGACCTGGGCCGCGACGCGCCGGGCCTTGTGAAGTGGGCGCTGGGCCTGCACCAGTCTTCCATAGTCACCACCAACTTCCGCCCGTTCGAGGCCGTGATCCTGCACATGGTCACGCAGGTGCAGCCCGATGTGCCCGTCATCTGGATGGACAACGGCTACAACACCGAGGCCACCTACCGCTACGCCGACGAGGTGACGAAGCAGTTGAAGCTGAACCTGAAAATCTACCTGCCCTTGCGCTCCCGCGCCCACCGCGAAGCCGTGGAAGGCCCCACGCCCGCGCTCGACGACCCGCGCCACGCCGCCTTCACCGAAGAAGTGAAGCTCGAACCCTTCGCCCGCGCGCTGCGCGAAGCCGCGCCCAGGGTCTGGTTCACCGCGCTGCGCGCCACCGACAGCGCCGTGCGCGCGCAGATGGAGCCCGTGAGCATCAACCCCGACGGCCTCATCAAGGTCGCGCCGCTGCTGCATTGGTCGTCCAAGGACCTGCACGAATACTGCCAGCAGCACGGCCTGCCCAACAACTTCGACTATGTTGACCCCACCAAAGGCGAAGACCAGCGCGAGTGCGGCTTGCACCTGGCCCACTGAAGAAGGCACACCACCATGAACGCCCGTGTAGAAACCTCCACGCTGAGCCGCCTCAGCAACCTGCACCTCGACGCGCTGGAAGAAGAAACCATCTTCATCCTGCGCGAAGTCGCCGCCGCCTTCGAGCGCCCCGCCCTGCTGTTCTCGGGCGGCAAGGATTCGCTGGTCATGCTCAAGTGCGCTGAAAAGGCCTTCGGCGCGGGCCGCATCCCCTACCCGCTCTTGATGATCGACACCGGCCACAACTTTCCCGAAGTGACCGCCTTCCGCGACTTCCGCGCCAAGGAACTGGGCGCGGAATTGATCGTGCGCAGCGTGGAAGACAGCATGGCGCGCGGCACCGTGCGCCTGTCGCACCCGGGCGAATCGCGCAACGTGCACCAGTCCGTCACTCTGCTCGAAGCCATCGAGGAATTCCGCTTCGACGCGCTGATCGGCGGCGCGCGCCGCGACGAGGAAAAAGCCCGCGCCAAGGAGCGCATCTTCTCGCACCGCGACAGCTTCGGCCAATGGCAGCCCAAGGCCCAGCGGCCCGAGCTGTGGACGCTGTTCAACACCCGCATCGCGCCTGGCGAGCACTTCCGCGTGTTCCCCATCAGCAACTGGACCGAGCTGGACGTGTGGCAGTACATCGAGCGCGAGCAAATCGGCCTGCCCAGCATTTACTACACGCACAAGCGCCAGGTGGTGGACCGCAAGGGCCTCTTGATGCCGGTGACCGAACTCACGCCGCCGCGCGAGGGCGAAACCGTGGAAACCCGCGACGTGCGCTTTCGCACCGTGGGCGACATCACCTGCACCGCGCCAGTGGAAAGCACGGCCGCCACGGCCGCCGACATCGTGATCGAGACCCTGGCCGCCAACGTGAGCGAACGCGGCGCAACGCGCATGGACGACAAGACCAGCGACGCCTCGATGGAAAAGCGCAAGAAAGACGGTTACTTCTGATGACTACTGATTTGATAGCTGCCAGCGCTCACCAGACGGGCGCCACAGGCCATTCCGACCATGAATCCGCCCTGCGCTTCATCACCTGCGGCAGCGTGGACGACGGCAAGAGCACCCTGATCGGCCGCCTGCTCGTGGACAGCCGCGCCGTGCTGCAGGACCACCTCGCGGGCGTGCAGCGCGCGGGCGAAACCGACCTCGCGCTGCTGACCGATGGCCTCTCCGCCGAGCGCGAGCAAGGCATCACCATCGACGTGGCCTACCGCTACTTCGCCACCGAGGCGCGCAAGTTCATCATCGGCGACGCCCCAGGCCACGAGCAGTACACACGCAACATGGTCACCGCCGCCTCGCAGGCCGACGCGGCCGTAGTGCTGGTCGATGCCACCAAGCTCGACTGGAAGAACCCGCAGCTCACCCTGCTGCCGCAAACTCGCCGCCACAGCCTGCTGGTGCACCTGCTGCGCGTGCACACGCTGGTGTTCGCCATCAACAAGCTCGACGCGGTGGAAGACCCCACGCTGGCCTTCCAGCACATCCGCGCGCAACTGCTGGCCTTCGCCCAGGAGGCGGGCATCACCGTGCATGCCACGGTACCCGTCTCCGCCCTCAAGGGCTGGAACGTGGTCGATCCGCACCCCGGCTGGTGCGGCTACGAAGGCAGGAGCCTGCTGCAGATCCTGGAACTGCTGCCCAACACGCCCGCCGACACGGCGCTGCCGCTGGCCTTCCCGGTGCAGTGGGTCGAAAAATTCTCCTCGTCGGCCGACACCACCCAGGGCCGCCGCGTGTTCTGGGGCCGCGTGGCCGCCGGCACCTTCGCGCCCGGCGCTTCCGTGCAGGTCTTCCCCAGCGGCCAGCAGGCCAAGGTGGCCCAGGTGCTCGACCACGCCCGCCGCCCCATCGACGTGCCCGCGGGCCAGAGCGCCGGCATCAGCCTCGACCGCGAGGTGGACGTGTCGCGCGGCGACTGGATCCTGGCCGCGCCCGTGGCCGTTGAAACGTCCGACGACGACTTCGACACGCCCGCAACGCAAAGCCCCTGGCCCGGCCAGCGCGAACTGCGCGCCACCGTGGCCTGGATGGACGACGAGCCCCTGGTCGCGGGCCGCGTGTACTGGGCGCTGCACGGCCACCGCTGGGTCAAGGCCAAGGTGCGCCGCGTAGTGCACCACCTCAACATCAACACCCTGGCCGAAGAGGACGATGCCACCGAGCTCGCGCCCAACGCCATTGGCCACGTCGAACTGGTGCTGCAGGAGCCGCTGCCGGCCGCACCCTTCACCCAGGCACGCGTGCTGGGCTCGCTGATCCTCGTGGACACTGCGAGCCACAAGACGGCCGGTGCCGTGCTCGTGCACTGACACCCTCGACGGCCACAGGGTCGGCCATGGGCCGGCCCCGTGAAAACCCCTAAAATCAAGGGTTACTCCCCGATACATCACATTCTGAGCTGCCATGACTCACGTCGTTTCCGAGAACTGCATCAAGTGCAAGTACACCGACTGTGTGGACGTGTGCCCCGTGGACTGCTTCCGCGAAGGCCCGAACATGCTCGTCATCGACCCCGATGAGTGCATCGACTGCGCTGTCTGCATCCCCGAGTGCCCGGCCAACGCCATCTTTGCCGAGGAAGACCTGCCCGCGGACCAGATCGCCTTCATCAAGCTCAACGCCGAGCTGGCCTTCGCCGACGGCTGGAAGAGCATTACCAAGCGCAAGCCCGCGCTGCCTGACGCCGACGAGTGGAACGGCAAGCCCGGCAAGGTCAACGACCTGATCCGCTAAGCCGGCCGTGGATGCCATCGCGGATGCCGTCGTTATTGGCGCGGGCCCCGCGGGCCTGTTCCAGGTCTTCCAACTGGGGCTGCAAGGTATCCACGCGCACCTGATCGACGCGCTGCCCCACCTGGGCGGCCAATGCGTCGAGCTGTACGGCGACAAGCCCATCTACGACATTCCCGGCCTGCCGTACTGCACGGGCCGGTCGCTGGTCGCGCAGCTGGAACAGCAGATCACCCCCTTTCAGCCCACGCTCCACCTGGGCCGGCGCGTGGAAACCCTCGCGCGCACGGCGAACGGCTTTGCCGTGGGCCTGGACTCCGGCACGCCGCTGCAAGCCGGCGCCGTCTTCATCGCCGCAGGCGTGGGCGCCTTCGTACCGCGCGCGCTCAAGCTCGAAGGCATCGAAGCCCACCAGGGCCGCCAACTGCACTACCACCCGCGGGTCACGCCCGCTCTGGCCGCAGGCCAGAACGTCGTTGTGCATGGCGGCGACGATGCCGCCGTGGCCACAGCGCTGGCCTGCGTGGATGCGGGCGCTGCGAGCATCACCCTGCTGCATCGGCGCGACGCCTTCCAGGCCGAACCCGACCAGCTCGCGGCCCTGCAGGCCGCCCGAGACGCAGGCCGCATCCAGGTCATCGCCGCGCAGATCACGGGGCAGGAAACGCAGGACGGCCAGCTCGTGGCGCTGCAGCTGCTCACGCCCGAGGGCGCTGCGCAGCGCCTGCCGCTCGATCAACTCATCGTCTGCCTGGGCATCTCCCCGCGCCTGGGCCCCATCGCCGACTGGGGCCTGGCACTCGACAAAAAGCAGCTCGTGGTCAACCCCGCCACCTTCGAGACCAGCGAGGCCGGCATCTACGCCGTGGGCGACATCAACGCCTACCCCGGCAAGCGCAGGCTCATCCTCTGTGCCTTCCATGAGGCCACACTCGCCGCCTTCGCGGCCGCCGAACGACTCGCGGGCGCCCCCGTGCCGCTGCAATACACCACCACCTCCAAGCTGCTGCACGAGCGCCTGGGCCTGACATGAACACCCTTACCGCCCCCGCCAACGAAGCCCTGGCCCCCGTCGCGCCGCAAAACCGCGCCTTCGGCTGGCGCGACCACGCCTCGCTCTGGTTCAGCCTGGGTGT
>JASLFM010000210.1 GCA_030150585.1 Acidovorax sp. | reverse complement strand
GTGCCCTGCTCCACCCGCTCCACGCTCGCGGTGATCAGGCCCTTGATTTCCTTGGCAGCTTCAGCGCTGCGCTGCGCCAGGCTGCGCACTTCGCCCGCCACCACGGCAAAGCCCCGGCCCTGTTCGCCCGCGCGCGCCGCTACCCCGGCCGCGTTCAGCGCGACGATGGTGGTCTGGAACGCGATGCCGACGATCACCCCGATGATGTCCGCGATCTTGCGCGAGCTGTCGTTGATGCCGCGCATGGTGTCCACCACCTGGCTGACCACTTCGCCGCCCTGCACGGCCACGGTGCTGGCGCTCATGGCGAGCTGGTTGGCCTGGCGCGCGTTGTCGGCGTTCTGGTGCACGGTGGACGAAAGCTCCTCCATCGACGCGGCGGTTTGCTGCAAGGCGCTGGCCTGGCTCTCGGTGCGGGCCGAGAGGTCGTTGTTGCCCTGCGCGATTTCCGTGGAGGCGTGCGTGATGCTGACGGTGGAGTCCCGCACCTGGGTCACGAGCCGGCGCAGGCTGGCCTGCATGCGCGACAGCTCGGCCATCAGCCCCGTCGCCGCATGCGCGGCATCCGGGTCGGCGCCCGTGGTGAGATCCCCCTCGGCCACGCGGCGCAGCGCCTCGCGTGCCTCGGCGGGGTCGCC
Source organism: Acidovorax sp. (assembly GCA_030150585.1). Classification (GTDB taxonomy): domain Bacteria; phylum Pseudomonadota; class Gammaproteobacteria; order Burkholderiales; family Burkholderiaceae_C; genus JASLFM01. The sequence continues at coordinate 6,191 of JASLFM010000210.1, read as the reverse complement.
GCCCAGCTCGCGGCGCAGCGTGCGCGCCATCACGACGCTGAGCGCCGCCGCCACGACCACGGCCAGCAGCGCGAGCGCCATGGCCACAGTCTGCATGCGCTCGGCGCGCGCCTGGGTGGCGTCGTGCGCCTCGGCCGCGGCCTTGCGCGCGGCCTCGATCTGCTGCAGCAGCGCCGCGCGCAGCGTGCGCCAGGCCGGCGTTTCCTGCGAGTTCAGCAGGGCTGCCGCGGCCGCCGCATCGCTGCGCGCGAGCGTGCGCACCTGCTCCTGGACGGCGGCCTGCGTGCCACGCAGCGCGGCCAGCGCGGCTACGCCCGGCTCAAACGCGGTGCCCTTGGCGCTTTGCTGCGTGGTGGCGTAGGCCTGATCGAAGGCCTCGCGCGCAGCGCTGAGGTTGTCGTAGGCCCTGGTGTTGCTCGGGTCCAGCACGATGTTGCGCAGCGCCTGCCCGCTCTGCAGCCCCTGGGCATAGAGCTCCGACAGACCTGCCGCCACGGCCTGCTCGGTGCCGATGTAGCGGTTGAAGTCGTTCTGCGTGCGCACCAGGCCCCAGAGGCTGGCGCCCAGCGCCAGCACGAACAGGATGGCCGGAGCCACGGTGCAAAGGATCAATCGGGTGGTGAATCGCATGGGGTCTCACTCAGGCAAAGCCAGGGGAACGGGCGCGGCCCGGCAGGCGGGCACTCCCTCTCTTCAACGGTATGGATGCGCAGTATGCCCAAGGCCCGTGCGCCGTGGCGCGTCAGGCCGCGCTGGGGGCGGCGTCGTGCGTGAGCGCGACCGCGGCGGAAGGGCGCGGCAGCATGGCCCCCGCGGCTTCGGCGGGCTCGGTGAGCTTGAACACGCGCACGGCGTCCACGAGCCGCGTGGCCTGGTCGCGCAGGCTCTGCGCGGCAGCGGCGGACTCTTCCACGAGCGCCGCGTTCTGCTGCGTCATCTGGTCGAGCTGGGTCACGGCCTGGTTGACCTGGCCGATGCCATCCGACTGCTCGGACGCGGCGGCCGTGATCTCGCCAATGATGTCCCCCACGCGCTGCACCGAGCCCACGATTTCGTCCATGGTGGTGCCCGCGTTCTGCACGAGGCGCGCACCCGACTCCACCTTCTCGACCGAGGCGCCGATGAGCTGCTTGATCTCGCGCGCAGCCTCGGCCGATCGGCCCGCGAGGCTGCGCACCTCGCCCGCCACCACGGCGAAGCCGCGGCCCTGATCGCCCGCGCGCGCGGCCTCCACGGCCGCGTTGAGCGCCAGGATATTGGTCTGGAAGGCAATGGAGTCGATCACGCCGATGATGTCGGCGATCTTGCGGCTGCTCTGGTTGATGTCGCCCATGGTCGTGACCACCTCGCCCACCACGCGGCCGCCGCGCGCGGCCACCTCGGCGGCGGAGCTCGCGAGCTGGTTGGCCTGGCGCGCGGCGTCGGCCGACTGGCGCACGGTGGCCGTGAGCTGTTCCATACTTTGCGCGGTCTGCGCCAGGCTGCTGGCCGTGGCCTCGGTGCGGGACGAAAGATCCTGGTTGCCGCTGGCGATCTCGGCGCTGGCCGTGGTGATGCTGTCCACGGCCGTGCGCACCTGGTGCAGCATTTGCAGGTAGCGCTGGCGCATGCCCTCCACCTCCTGCACGAGCGCGCCGATCTCGTCGCGCCGCGTGGTGCGGAAGGCCTCGGTGAGGTCACCCTGGGCCACCAGCGTGATGGCCTGCGTGAGCTCGCGCAGCGGCCGGCTCACGCCGCGGCGCAGCATCACGAACAGCCCCACGGCAAGCAGCGCCACGGCCAGGGCCATGAGGCCCCACACGGCCCAGGTGATGCGCCTTTGGCCCGCCATGGCTTCGCCGTCCGGCACCTCGGCCACCACCCACCAGCCGCCGGCCGTCTTGCGCACCAGGGCCCAGGGGTCCTCGCCCTCGGCGCCCAGCACGGGCGCGGCATGGCGCACGAAGCCATCCTCGGCGCCGGCCAGCGCCGTGAGGAAGTCCTTGGCCTGCGGGTAGGTTTCGAGCACCTTCTTGCCGCGTGCCGTCGGGTGGGCCACGAACACCGCTTCGGCCGGCGACTGGCGCGGGTCAATCACGTAGGTGCCGCCGTGCTCGAAGAAGCGCGTCTGCGCAACCTGCTTGTCGAGCATGCCCTCGAACACGCTGATGTCGTTGCCGATGAACAGCAGCGCGATCACCTGGCCCGCCGCATCCTTCGTAGGCAGGTAGTAGCCCATGTAGGGCTTGCCGTTCACCACGGTGCGGCCCACGTAGGGCTGGCCGGCGCGCACCTTGGCGTAGGCAGGGCTGCCGCGTTCGAGCAGCGTGCCCTGCTGGCGCTCGCCCTTGTCGTTCTTGACCGAGGTGGTGATGCGGATGAAGTCGTCGCCCTTCTTCGCGAACACGGTGGCAATGCCGCCGGTCTCGTTCGCGAACTTGTCGACCGAGCTATGGTCGTCGTTGACGAGCGCGCCAAAGCTGCGCAGCTCGCCCGAGGCTTCGTCGAGCTGCATGGTGGCTTCGAAGTAGCGCAAGAAGCCCTTCATGGTGAGCTGCACGAGCTCGCGGTTGGTGCTGTCGGCCGCATCGATGGACTGGGCCACGCTCTGCGCGGTATCGCCCACGCTGCGCACGGCCTGGGCGCGCGTGCTGCGTTCGGTCAGCACCGCGATGGCCAGCCCCACCACCAGCATCACCAGGGCCACCAGGCCAATCGCCATGAGCGTGACTTGACGCGCCACGGAGCGGTTGTTGGCGGGGGTTGTGGCCATGCGTTGTCTCCTGCAAGAAATACGAATGGCCGGTGGTGCCCCGGCCTGCAATGACTCTAGCGGCAGAGAGGGTTACATTTATTAACGCATTCCCTTACGCAGTTGCACGGACCAGCCCGCGCGCCTGGCGCCGCAGCGTGTCGAGGAAGGCCTGGGCGATGCCGTGGTCGCCGTCGCGCCGCCAGGCCACGCCCACGGGGCCGAACGGGATGGGGCGCGTGAGCGGCACGATGCGCAGCAGCCCCAGCGCCTGCAGGTGCCGCGCCATGGCCTCGGAGCACACGCCCACGTAGTCGGTCGCCTGCAGCACGGTCTGCAGCGTGGTGATGGTGGGCGTCTCCACGCGCGGCAGGATGCCCGAGCCGCCGTGCTCGAGCAGCGCCGCGTCGAGCTGCGTGCGCATGAGCGTGTCGCGCGGCGGCATGACCCAGGGGTAGCGGATCAGCGCCGACAGGTGCCGCGGCCCGCTGCCAGCGAGCGCATGGTGCGTGCCGACCACGGCGCACACGTTGTCCTCGAACAGCACCTCCTGGCGCAGATGCGGGCCGTAGGCGCGTGCATCGATTGAGCCCACGACGAGGTCCAGGTCGCGCTTTTCCAGCCCGTCGAGCAGCACGTTGAAGGCGGCCTCGGTCATGCGGATCGACACGTTCGGGTGCTGCAGCTGGAAGTCGGCGATCGACTGCGGCACGAGGTGCGCCACGCCCGCCCACACGCTGCCGATGTGCAGCCGCGCGGCCAGCCCCTGCGCGATCGAGCCCAGCTCCACGTGGGTGCGCGCGATGTCGCCCAGCACGCGCACGGCCAGCCGCCGCATGGCCTCGCCCGCGGGCGTGAGCTGCACGCGCTTGCCGCGCGTGGCCAGCGGCACGCCGGCCAGCGCCTCCAGTTCGCTGAGCCAGTGCGACATGGCCGACTGCGTCATGTGCATGCGCCGCGCTGCCTCGGTGAGCGTGCCCGCGTCGTGAAGGATCAGGAAGGATTCGAGGTGCCGCACCTTGAGCCGGCGCGCCCAGGCGATGGTGTCGTACTGCTCATGCATGAGCAAATACTAATGGATGCATCGTGCAATTTCACTGCCAAAAAAGACGGCAAACCCCAATAATTCCCTGGCAAAGCAGTGCAGTCAGCGCACTGCATCGATTGGACCCAGGAGATATTGGCATGAAGAAATTGTTTGGCATCGGCACCTGGCTGGCGGCAGCCACCATGGGGCTGCTCGCATCGGCGCCTGCCGCCGCGCAAGGCACCTACCCGGCGCCGGGCCGGCCCGTGAAGCTCATCGTCTCGCAGCAGGCCGGCGGCAGCTCCGACACCATCGCGCGCCTGTGGGCCGAGAGCGCGGCCAAGGCGCTGGGCGGCCCCGTGGTCGTGGAGAACAAGCCCGGCGCAGGCGGCATCATCGCCGCGCAGCAGGTGCTGAGCCAGCCGGCCGACGGCTACACGCTGCTGTTCGCGGGCGTGTCGCAGATGGTGCTCAACAAGTTCGTCTACAAGCCGCTGCCCTATGAGCCCGAGAAGGACTTCACCGGCATCGGCATGCTCACCACCGTGCCCTTCGTGCTCGTGGCCAGCCCGCAGGCGGGCATCAAGACCTTCGAGGCGCTCGTGGCCCAGGCCAAGGCCAAGCCCGGCGCGATCAACTTCGGCTCGGCCGGCAACGGCAACTCCACCCAGCTCGTGGTGGAGCTGCTGCAGAAGAAGGTGGGCATCCAGATGACGCACGTGCCCTTCCGTGGCGAGCCCGACGGCCTCATGGCCACGGTGGCGGGCACGGTGCAGGTGATGGCGCCCGTGGTGAGCACGGCGCTGCCCCAGATCAAGGCCGGCAAGGTGCTGCCGCTCGTGGTGCTGGCGCCCCAGCGCCTGCCCGACCTGCCCAGCGTGCCCACCGCCAGCGAACTGGGCCTGCAGGGCTTCGACTACCTGGGCTGGAGCGGCGTGGCCGCCAAGGCAGGCACGCCGCCCGACGCCGTGGCCAGGCTGCATGCGGCCACCCAGGCCTTCCACAACGACCCGGCCGTGAAGGAGAAGCTCAAGACCCTGCAGGTGATCGCCATGCAGGGGCCGGCCAGCCAGCTCATGGAGACCACCCAGCGCGACACGGCCAAGTGGCACGACGCGATCAGCGAACTCAACCTGAGCGCCAAGTGATGACCCGCCAAGCCATGGTGGTGTGCCCGCAGCCCGAGGCGGCGGAGTCGGGCATCGAGATCCTGCGCGCGGGCGGCAACGCCGTGGATGCGGCCGTGGCCGTGGCGCTCGCGCAGACCGTGGTGGACCCGCTGATGTGCGGCATCGCGGGCTTCGGCACGGCGGCCGTCTACCTGCCGGGCACGGGCGTGCACGAGTACATCGACTTCCACTCGCCCGCGCCGCTGGCCGCGCGCGAGGGCATGTGGGAGCACCTGCTCGAGGGCGAGGCGCGCGACGGCTTCGGCTTCACGCTCAAGGGCCGCGTCAACGACATCGGCCCGCAGTCCATCGGCGTGCCCGCCACGCTGCGCGGCCTGGCGGCGCTGCACCAGGCCCACGGCCGGCTGCCCTGGGCCCAGGTGGTGGAGCCAGCGATCCGCTGGGCGGCGGACGGCTTCTTCGTGCGGCCCGGCATGTACACCTTCTGGATGGACGAGCCCGCCATGGGCCGCGTGAGCAACCGCGAGCGCCTGGCCTACAGCGAGGACGGCCGGCGCCTGTACTGCCGCGCCGACGGCAGCCCCAAGCCCACCGGCACGCCGCTGCGCAACCCCGACTACGCGCGCACGCTGGAGCACATCGCGGCCGATGGCGCCGACGTGTTCTACACCGGCGCGCTCGCCGAGCGCATGGTGGACCACCTGCAGGCCCAGGGCGCGCTGATCACGGCCGAGGACCTGGCCCGCTACGCCGTGCGCTGCAACACGCCCATCGAGGGCCGCTACCGCGACCGCCGCATCACCACCAACCAGCCGCCCGGCGGCGGCGCCATGCTGGTGGAGATGCTCAACATCCTGGAGCAGTTCGACCTGCCGGGCCTGGGCCACAACAGCCCCGACTACATCCGCACCGTGTGCGAGGCCATGAAGCAGGCCACGCGCGACAAGGACTTGTGCATCGGCGACCCGGCCTTCGTGGACGTGCCGCTCGAACGCATCCTCTCCAAGACCTATGCGGCCGAGGTGGCCGCGCGCATCCGCGCGGGCCACGTGGTGGACATCCAGCGCGTGAACCCCGGCGCCCCCGTGCCGCGCGACACCACGCACCTGAGCGTGGTTGACGGCGACGGCAACTGCGTGGCGCTCACGCATTCGCTGGCCATGCCCTCGGGGGTGATGACGCCGGGCCTGGGCTTTCTCTACAACGGCAGCATGGGCGTGTTCGACCCGCGCCCGGGCCGCGCGGGCAGCATCGCGCCGGGCAAGAGCCGCTTCACCTCGTCGTGCCCGAGCATCGTGTTCCA
>JASLFM010000197.1 GCA_030150585.1 Acidovorax sp. | reverse complement strand
TACTACCATGAAGAAACAGCAACGCGGCGGCACCATCGTCGGCTTCATCCTCGGCTTGATCGTCGGCCTGGGGGCGGCGCTGGCCGTCGCGGTCTACGTGACCAAGGTGCCCGTGCCCTTCCTGAACAAGGGCGGCGCGCGCGGCGCCGACCAGGACGCCGCCGAGGCCGAGAAGAACCGCAACTGGGACCCGAACCAGCCCCTGTACGGCAAGAACCCCGCGCGCCCGGCCGCGCCCGCCGCTTCCGAGGCGGCTGCGCCCGCTGCTTCGGCCCCGGCTACCACCACGGCTGCGGCCTCCGCGCCCAAGGGCGCGGCAAGCAAGTCCGACGCCGCCAAGGAAGCCTCGGCCAAGGAGGCCAAACCCTCGGCCGACCCGCTCGGCGACCTCGCCAAGGCCAAGGCGGCCGCGGCGGCGGCCGGCGGGGCCGACCCGTTCGACTACTTCGTGCAGGCCGGTGCGTTCCGCACCCAGGCCGACGCCGACGCGCAGCGCGCCAAGCTCGCCATGCTGGGCTGGGAGTCGCGGGTGAGCGAGCGCGAGCAGAACGGCCGCACGGTCTTCCGCGTGCGCGTGGGGCCCTTCACCAAGCGCGATGACGCCGAGCAGCTCAAGGAGAAGCTCGATGGCGCCGGGGTCGAATCGGCCCTCGTGCGGGTGCAGCGCTGAACTTTTGCGCGCCCCGCCGCTCACACCCCCGACAGAACAAGGAGTGTCTTTTTCATCATGAAACGCCGCGAGTTTTCCCTGACCGCCGCCACGGCCCTGACCGCTGGCACCTTCTCCGTGTCCGCGTTGGCCCAGCCCCGTGAAGGCAAGGACTACCGCAAGCTCGGCAAGCCCGTGGCCTCCGACGCCCCAGCGGGCAAGATCGAGGTGGTTGAGTTCTTCTGGTACAGCTGCCCGCACTGCAACGCCTTCGAACCCACGTTCGCCGCTTGGACGAAGACCGCGCCCAAGGACTTGCTGATCCGCCGCGTGCCCGTGGCGTTCAATGGCAGCTTCGTACCCCAGCAGAAGATCTACTATGCGCTCGAGGGCATGGGCAAGCTCGAGGACATGCACGCCAAGGTGTTCCGCGCCATCCACGTGGACCACATGAAGCTCGCCAAGGACGATGAGATCTTCGACTGGATGGGCAAGCAGGGCGTGGACCTGGCCAAGTTCAAGGAGCAGTACAACTCGTTCACTGTCTCCAACCAGGTGCGCAAAGCCACCCAGCTGCAGGACGCCTACGGCGTAGAAGGCGTGCCCTCGATGGGCATTGCCGGCCGCTACTACACCGACGGCACCATGGCTGGCAGCATGCAGAACGTGCTGCAGGTGGTCGAGCAGCTCGCGGGCACGGTGCGCAAGGGCGGCTGACCGCCGCCGCCCACTCCATCCCGCCAGGCCCGCGCATGCGGGCTTTTTTGTTGCCGGACCACCCCAAGACAAATGCCGTCCCTCGCGGGGGGCGCCCGGCACTGGAGCAGCGGCTCGCGCGTTGTGGGCAAGTGCGGGGGGGGCCATTTCTTGCGCCCCCGCGGGCGCGGGCCATTGCATGGCTACAATGCATTGCAAGATTCATGCCCCTCATGAGAAACCGCTTATTTCCGATCCTCCTGCTCTCGGCCCTGGCCTGCCTGTCGGGGCCGCTTCACGCCGAGAAGGCCGACCGCAACAAGCCCATGAACATCGAGGCCGATGCGCTGCGCCATGACGAGCTCAAGCAGACCAGCGTGTTCACCGGCCGGGTGGTGCTGACCAAGGGCACTATCGTGCTGCGCGGCGCGCGCCTGGACGTGCGCCAGGACCCTGAGGGCTACCAGTACGGCACCATGGCCGCCGAGCCGGGCCAGCGCGCGTTCTTCCGCCAGAAGCGCGACAGCCAGCCGGGACAGCCCGACGAGTTCGTCGAGGGCGAGGGGGAGGTCATCGAGTACGACGGCCGCGCCGACATCGTGAAATTCGTGCGCCGCGCCGAGCTGCGCCGCTACCGGGCCAGCGTGCTCAACGACGAGATCACGGGCGCCGTGATCGTCTACAACAACCTGACCGACGTGTTCACGGTGGACGGCCAGAAGACCCAGCCCGCGCCCAGCGGGTCCACCCAGTCCGGCGGCGGCCGCGTGCGTGCCATGCTGGCCCCGAAGGAGAGCGCTTCCAGCACACCGGCACCCGCCCCCGCGGGCTCCGCGCCCGTGCTGCGCCCCAGCACCACGCTCGGCGGGCCCAGCGAGTGAGCGCCGCCGTGCATACCGGCGCCGGCGAAGGCAGCCGACTGGAGGTGCTGCACCTCGAGAAGACCTACGGCAGCCGCAAGGTCGTCAAGGACGTGTCGCTCACCGTGCGCAAGGGCGAGGTCGTGGGGCTGCTCGGCCCCAATGGTGCGGGCAAGACCACCTCGTTCTACATGATCGTGGGGCTGGTGCGCTCCGATGGCGGCGATATCCGGATCGACGGCCACTCGGTCGCCAACATGCCTATCCACCGCCGCTCGCGCCTGGGCCTGTCCTACCTGCCGCAAGAGGCATCGATCTTCCGCAAGCTCAGCGTCGAGGACAACGTGCGCGCTGTGCTCGAGCTGCAGCACGGCGACGATGGCAAGCCCTTGTCCAAGCCCGTGATTGAGGAGCGCCTCACGGCCTTGCTCGAGGAGTTGCGCGTGCAGCACCTGCGTGCCTCGCCCGCGCTGGCGCTCTCGGGCGGCGAGCGCCGCCGCGTCGAGATCGCTCGGGCGCTGGCCACGCAGCCGCGCTTCATCCTGCTCGACGAGCCGTTCGCAGGCATCGACCCCATTGCGGTGATCGAGATCCAGCGCATCATCGGCTTCCTGAAGGCACGGGGCATTGGTGTGCTCATCACCGACCACAACGTGCGTGAGACGCTGGGCATCTGCGACCACGCCTTCATCATCAGCGACGGGCGCGTGCTCGCGCAGGGTACGCCGTCCGAGATCGTGGACAACGCCGAAGTGCGCCGGGTCTATCTGGGCGAACACTTCAAAATGTGATGAAGCCCGGGCTCTCGCTGCGCGTTTCGCAGCACCTCGCGCTCACGCCGCAACTGCAACAGTCGATCCGGCTGCTCCAGCTCTCGACCCTGGAGCTGGCCCAGGAAGTCGAGCAGATGCTCGACGAAAACCCTTTCCTCGAACGCAACCCCGATGAGGCGCCGCGCGAGGAGTTCGGCCTGCCACAGGCCGATGCGCCGCTCAGCGATGCTGCGGATTCCGTAGCTGCCAGCGCCAGCCAGGAAAGTGCGGAAGGCGAATACGAGTCCGAACCTGCTCCGGACTGGGAGGGCGACGGCACCGTGGAGATGGTGCCCGACGACGGCGAATGGGGCGGCGACGCGCAGCCGCGCACGCACAACCGGGATGATGACGAGGAGGCCGATGCCTCCGAGCTCGCACGCAGCCACGAGTCGCTCACCGACTTCCTGCACCGGCAGGCGCTTGCGCTGCGCTTGCCGGAAGTCGACCGTGCCGCGCTGTACTTCCTCATCGAGTCGCTCAACGATGACGGCTACCTCGAAGACCCGCTCGAAGCGCTCGCGGCGGGCCTGGCGGGGAGCGATGACACGGAGCAGGTCGAGCAGCTCGTGCACCACTTCACCGTGGCGCTGCGTCTCCTGCAAAGCCTGGAGCCCGTGGGCGTGGGCGCGCGTGACCTGGGCGAATGCCTTGCGCTGCAATTGCGCGCCATGGACCAGGACGAAGAGGGCGATCCGGCCACCATACGGGCGGCCCTGGCCATCTGCCGCCAGCCGCTGGACCTGCTGGCCAAGCGCGACGTGCGTCGCCTCGCCCAGGCCTGCGGCGAGGAGGAGGAACGCACGCGCGCGGCCATGGCGCTGATCGCGCGGCTTGAGCCGCGCCCGGGCCGGCGCTTCGCCGACGTGGACCGCAACGTCATCGTGCCCGACGTGATCGTGCGCAAAGCCTCGGGCCGCACGCGCGAGGGCTCGCCCCAGTTCGTGGTGCAACTCAACCCCGACGTGATGCCGCGCCTGCGCGTGCACGACATCTACGCCGGCGCCCTGCGTGGACACAAGGGCGGCGAGGGCCACCAGGCGCTGCAGCAGCGCCTGCAGGAGGCGCGCTGGTTCATCAAGAACATCCAGCAGCGCTTCGATACCATCCTGCGCGTGTCGCAGGCCATCGTGCAGCGGCAGAAGAACTTCTTCGTGCACGGCGAGCTGGCCATGCGCCCGCTGGTGCTGCGCGACATCGCCGATGAGCTGGGCCTGCACGAATCCACCATCAGCCGCGTCACCACGGCCAAGTACATGGCCACGCCGCAGGGCACCTACGAACTCAAGTACTTCTTCGGCTCGGGTCTGGGCACCGAGACCGGCGGCAACGCCTCCAGCACGGCCGTGCGCGCGCTCATCAAGCAATTCGTCGCGGCCGAGAACACGGCCAAGCCGCTGTCCGACAGCCAGATCGCCGACATGCTCAAGGAGCAGGGCATCGAGTGCGCGCGACGCACCGTGGCCAAGTACCGCGAGGCGCTCAAGATCGCCCCGGCCAACCTGCGCAAAGCTCTATGAACCAGTTGCAACTTTTCCTGCCCTGCGCCGCCGGCGTCGAGGGCTTTCTGGCCGACGAGGTCCATGCCCTCACGGGCCTCACCGGGCACGACCTGCTCACGGGCCGCGGGGGCGTGCTGGTGCGCGCCTCCTGGCGGGACGCGCTGCGTCTCAATCTGCACAGCCGGCTGGCCCAGCGCGTGCTGGTGCAGCTGGCCCAGCGCATGTACCGCTCCGAGAACGACATTTACGCCATTGCCAGCGAGGTCGCCTGGGAGATCTGGTTCACCCCGCGCCAGAGCTTCAAGGTCGAGGTCACGGCCCAGCACAGCCCGCTGCAAAGCCTCAACTTCGCCGGCCTGCGCGTGAAGGACGCTGTGGCCGACCGTTTCCGCGCCAAGGCCGGCGTGCGCCCCGACGTGGACACGCAGTGGCCCGACGTGCGCATCCACCTGCACCTCACCACCGACGAGGCCACGGTCTACATCGACACCTCGGGCGAGCCGCTGTTCAAGCGCGGTTGGCGCGAGGACAAGGGCGACGCGCCGCTCAAGGAGACCCTGGCCGCCGCGATGATCGCTGCCACGGGCTGGAACCCGCTCGGCGATGCGCCCCTGCCGCTGTACGACCCCTGCTGCGGCAGCGGCACTGTGCCCATCGAGGCCGCGCAGATGGCCTGCCGCATCCCGCCGGGGCTGCGGCGGCGCTTCGCCTTCGAGAAGCTGCTGCCTTACCAGGCGCATGTCTGGCACGCGATCCGGGACGAGGCCGAGGGCGCCATCCAGGCCAGCACCGTGCCCATCTTCGGCAGCGATGTTTCGCACCGCATGGTCGATTTCGCGCAGCGCAACGCCGAGCGCGCGGGCGTGGCCGCAGCCGTGCAACTGCGCGGTGGCGACGCGCTGCAGCGCATGCCCCCTTGCGAGCAGCCGGGCGTGATGCTGCTGAACCCGCCCTATGGCGAGCGCATAGCCGCTGCAGGCTCGGCGGGCCGCAACGCGGCCGAGCGCATGGGCCAGGTGCAGCGCGCCGGCCGCGAAACCGCGCAGACCGAGGACGGCATCGACTTCTTCAGCCAGCTTGCCGCCCACTGGAAGAAGCACTACGCGGGCTGGCAGGCGTGGATGCTCACGCCCGACCTCAAGCTGCCGGGCAAGATGCGCCTGAAGGAATCGCGCCGCGTGCCCCTGTGGAATGGCCCCATCGAGTGCCGGCTGTTCCGTTTCGACATGGTGCAAGGCTCGCCCAAGGAGCGCCGCGGCGGCGAGGCCGCACAGCCATGAAGATCCTGCTGCGCTGGCCGCAGTGCGACGACGGCTATGACGGTCCCCAGCCGCGCCCCGTGGTGCTCGACACCAATGTGGTGCTGGACCTGCTGATCTTCGACGACCCGCTGGTGCCCCCCCTCCGCGCGCTGCTGGCCCAGGGCCGGCTGCGCTGGATCGCCGACCCGGCGCAGCGCGTGGAGCTGGAGCGCGTGCTGCACTACAGCCAGATCGCGCCGCGCATGGCCCACTATGGCAAGACGGCGGCGGGTGTGCTCGCGGCCTTCGACGCGGGCGTGCAGTACGTCGACGCGGCGCCGCGCATCCGCTTCGTTTGCACCGATCCCGACGACCAGCATTTCCTGGACCTCGCCGTGGCCCACCGGGCCCTGCTGGTCAGCAAGGACAAGGCGGTGCTCAAGCTGCGCAAGCGCGTGGCGCTGCTCGGCGCCACCGTGGGCAACCAGGTCGCCCTGGCGCACGAGGCTCCGCAGGCCGGTGTGCCGCCTGTGCCGGAGGCCGAGCTCGCCGCTTGAGGGGCAGTCAGCCCGGTTGGGGCACCGGATTTTCCAGATCCAGCGCCAGCCGCAGCATGTCGCGGTGCCGCAGGCCGCGCTCCCACAGCGGCTCTGGGTAGTGGCGCACGAAGAAATCGCGCTCCACGCCCACGACACGAAAGCCTGCACGCTGGTAGAACAGCAATTGGTCGCCAAAGCTGCCCGTGCCCACGTCGAGGCGGCGTGCGCCCTGCGCATGCATCCAGGCGATGGCATGGTGCAGCAGCGCGCCGCCCAGGCCATGGCGCTGCAGCGCGGGTGTGACGGCGATGTTCATGAGCTCCCACGCCCCCTCCTGCAGGGGCTGCAGCACGCACAGGCCCAGCACGGTGCCGTCGGCATCGGCGCGTGCGGCGAAGCAGGTCGAACGATGCAGGTAGCCCTGCACCTTGCTGTGCGACGGGTCGGCGTCGAGCAGCAGCGGCCAGGGGGCTTCTCGCGGATCGAGGGGCGCGATGTGCCAGGCGGGGAGGCCGCTCATGGGTGCGCCGAGGCGGTCATCTCCACCTCCACCGCCGCGTTCTTGGGCAGCTGGTACACGCCGATGGCCGTGCGCGCGTGCACGCCGGCGTCGCCCAGCACCGCGTGCAGCAGGTCCGAGGCGGCGTCGGCCACTTCGCTGTGCTGGGTGAAGTCGGCCGCGCACTGCACGTACACGCCGATGCGCGCCACGCGGCGCACGCGGTCGAGCGAGCCGAGCTCGCGCTGCATCAGCAGCAGGCCGCGCAGCGCCGAGATGCGCGCCGCGTGCCGCGCCTGTTCGAGCGTGACGCCGTCGCCCACGCGGCCCTGCACGGCGATCTGCGTGCCCAGGCGCGGCAACTGGCCGCTCACGAAGAGCAGGTCGCCGTCGCGCACGAGCGGCCGGTAGTGGCCGCCGGGCTGGATGTCGGCGTCGGGCGGGCAGCCCAGGTCGGCGGCGGCATGCCGCAGGTGGTCGTCACGGGTCATGGTGTCGGTCATGGAACGTCGAGAGCAAGTGGACTATCGGTCCTGCGCGGGCTGCAGCGGCTCCAGCCGCACGGCGCGCTGTGGCGCGGTGTTGACGTGCAGGCTGAACACGTCGGGGCGCGCATAGTGGCCCACGGGGTCGAAGTCGAACTGCGCGCGCGGAATATCGCCCAGGTCGAGCTCGGCGGTGAGCAGCGCGTCCTCGTCGTACACCGGACCCGCGAGCACCTGGCCCAGCGGGCTCACGATGCAGCTGCCGCCGCGCATGAGCACGGTATCGGGGGCTTCGGGCAGGCGGTTGTGCATGGCGTCCATGGGGAACTGGTGGCGGCGCAGGTGCTGGCAGGCCGAGAGCACGAAACAGCGCCCCTCCATGGCAATGTGCTGCATGGTGCCGATCCAGGTCGCGCGGTCGTCGGCCGTGGGGGCGCAATACAGCGCCACGCGCTGCTGGTACATGGCCATGCGCATCGCGGGCATGTAGTTCTCCCAGCAGATCACGCCGCCGAGCTTGCCCCAGGGCGTCTCCACCGCCTGCAGCGTGGAGCCGTCGCCATAGCCCCACATGAGACGCTCCAGCGCCGTGGGCATGAGCTTGCGGTGGTGGCCCAGCACGCGGCCGTTGGGGCCGAGGTACAGCGCCGTGCAGTACAGCGTGCCGCCGTCGCGCTCGATGATGCCCACGCATGCATAGAGCCGGTGCTGGCCCGCGGCCTGCGCGAGCTGCGCGACCTCGGGGCCGTCCAGCGTGACGGCCGCGTCGAAGTAGGCCCGGAAGTCCCGGCGCCCCTCGGGCGTGCGTGCGCCCACGAAGATGTGGAAGTCCGCTCCCTTGGGGTAGCCGCCGATGAAGGCCTCGGGGAACACGATCACCTGCGCGCCGCGCCGGGCGGCCTCGGCCATGAGCGACTCGGCGCGCGCCACGGTGGCGGGGGTGTCGAACATTACGGTGGCGGTCTGGGCCACGGCGGCGGTGATCTTCATGCGGTCTCCTGGGTTGGTCGTTGTGGAAGGCTGGGCTGCAGTGTGCCGCCAAATCGCGCGGCGTGCTGACACAGAACGTGCCATGGGCCAGGGGCTACACTTCGCGCCCTGGGCACCATCAACCGCCCGCCTCCGAGAATCCCATCCCATGACCGAATCCACCGCCGCCCCCGGCCTCACCGCCGACGAACTCCAGGAACTCGACGATCTGTTGGACGATCTGCGCCAGCGGGCCGAGGAAATCCCGCAATGGGAGTTCTGCGACGGCTTCCTCACGGCCCTGGTCTGCATGCGCCGTCCCGTCGGGGCGGCCGAGTACCTGCCCATGCTCCTGGGCGACGGGGCCGCGCTCGACGTGGCCGAGGGCGAACCGCTGCCCCTGCTGCCCGCGTTCCAGGACGCGGCCCAGCAAGCCCGCTTCCTGGAACTGTGGCAGCGCCGCTGGGCCGAGGTGGAGCAGCAGCTCGACACGCCCGTGGAAACGCTGGAGGACGAGCGCACCTTCCAGCCCGAGGCCATGGACATGCGCGGCGCCATCCTGAGCCTGCCCGAGGAAGAACGCGCCGAGATGGACGGGCAGGAGGTGCCTTCGTTCGGCCAGGTGTGGGCGCTGGGCTTCATGTTCGCGGTCGAGAACTGGCCCGAGGAATGGGCCGCGCCGCGCGACAAGGAGGCCGCCCGGTGGCTGGACGACGCGCTCGACTGCATCGTCGCGCTGACCGAGGACGACACCGGCAAGCCCGAGGTCTGCATGTACAGCGAAGACGGCCCGCCGAGCACCAGCCAGGCGCGCGTGGAGACCTTCGGCGAGGCGATCTGGGCCGTCTACGACCTGCGCCAGCTCTGGAAGAGCCTGGGCCCGCGCGTCGAGGCCGTTGTGAAGGGCGACCAGCCCGGCCGCAACGACCCGTGCCCTTGCGGCAGCGGCAAGAAATTCAAGAAGTGCCACGGCGCTTGACTATCAGGGAAAAGAGCCTGAAAAGCCCGGTAATCAAGCGCTGGTAGCTATTTTTCAGGAGCAATCGAGGGGCCGTAAGTGTGCGCCAGCACCTCGGCCCCGTGCGCGTAGCCCTGCTGCACGATCTGCTCGAAGCGGTTCCACTCCAGCATGCCCACGCGGTCGAGCGGCGGGTTGAAGTACAGGTCGGTGAGCTGCTGGGACTGCCGCTGGCGCGACATGCTGTACAGGATGGTCACGTTCATGAGGTAGCTGGCGATCGAGGGCAGCTTGTAGCGGCGCTGGCCGCGCGGGCGCAGGCGGTCGCGCAGCAGCGCCCAGTTGGAGGGCACGTCGTCCAGCTCCACGCGCTGGGGCTTGCGGAAGTTCAGGTCCACGCCGATCACGGTGCCCACGCCGCGCATGCCGCGCATCACGTCCACGGGAAAGTTGTTGAACGTGCCGCCGTCGCACAGCAGGTCGCCCTCGTGCACCACGGGCGGCAGCGCGCCGGGGATGGAGATGCTCGCAAGCAGCGACTTCACGAGGCTGCCGCGCCGCACGATCTGTTCGCTGGCCTTGGAATAGTTGGTGGCTACGCAGTAGTAGTTTTTCCACAGATCCTCGACCTGCGCGGGGAAGCCCACGAGCCGGTGCACGGCCTGCTCCAGGATGTGCCGCAGCCGCCGCCCCTTGATGAGCGAGAGCAGCGGCAGCAGGCTCCAGTCGCCCGTGGGGTTGGTGGCGAAGGCCTCGCGCGCGTTGGCCATCACCACGTCGAGCGGTTGGTCGGACGCTACGTAGGCCGCCATGACCGAGCCGATGCTGGTGCCGCCCACGCAGTCGATCTCCACACCCTGCTCCTGCAGCGCACGGTACACGCCCAGGTGCGCGAAGCCGCGCGCGCCGCCGCCCGCGAGCACCAGGCCCACGGCCGTGCGGCTCTGGATGCGCGCCAGGCGCGCCATGTCGCGTTCCAGCGCGGGGCGCACGTGCACATGGTCGGCCACGGGCCGGCGCGCGAGCCACTGGGGTGTGCCCCGGGGGCATTGCGTGTGCGCGGGGTGCAGCAGCACGAGGATCTCGGCGGCCTCGGTCAGCGGCGAGCGCTGCATGAGGCAGTGGGCCTCGATGGGGTGGATGGCGGGCTCGGCGCGCGCGTCGGCGAGCAGCAGCAGCTCGTCGCAGTGGCGGCTTACGCGGCGCGTCCAGGGCGTGGGCTCGGGGTCGGCCAGCAGCAGTACGAAATCGTGGCGCGCCTCGATTTCGTCGAGCAGCATGGCGATGCGCCGGTTGGCCGTGGCGTCGGCGCCCTCGCGGTGCGAGATGCCGGGCGTGTGCAGCTCGCGGTCCACGGTGGCAGAGTCCACCACGCGCACGCTGCCGATGCGCGCGAGCTGCTGCGCGAGCGCGTCGCCGAAGGCGCGCAGCTCCACGCCCGCGCTGATGGGCAGCAGGCCCAGGGCCACGGGGCGTTCCATGGCAGCGGGCGCGGGGCCGGCCTGCAGGCGCTGGATGATCTGGCGCGTGAGCGCGATCGACACCTGGGCGCTGCTGGCCAGCAAGTGCTTGAACATGTCCTTGGTCAGGCGCACCAGCACCGAGTCGCGCACGGCCACCACGGTGGCGGCGCGCGGCGCGTCGGTGAACAGGCTGATCTCGCCGATGATCTGGCCGCGCCCCATGTCGGCCACGCGGCGCTGTTGCCCGTCGGCGTCGCGTACATAAGCGCGCAGGCGGCCGCTCACGGTGATGTACATGGACTCACCGGGCTCGCCCTGG
>JASLFM010000182.1 GCA_030150585.1 Acidovorax sp. | reverse complement strand
GCCGCCATGGGTTTAAAAGAATATTTATTCGATTAAATCAGGAATCGGCAGAGCGCGCCAGACTCAGGCCTTCAGCGCGTCCCAGCACAGGCCAAACGCCATCTGCTGCACGGCCTCGGTATCGGGCAGCACTTTGGAGCGGATCAGGTTGCCCGTCTCCCGCACCGATCCGACCAGGCTGGCCGTGAGCAACGGCACGGGCACGGCCTTGAGGATCTCCTGCCTCTGCCCCTCCTCGATGAGCGCATGGAAACCCGCCATGAGGCGGGCGGAAAACTCGCGGTTGCCTTCGCTGAACCAGGGCGAGTTGTAATACTGCTCCTGGAACACCACCTCGGCGTACTGGTCCAGCCGGTGGCGCAGCAGGTTGCTCCAGATGCGGCGCACCCGGGCCCGGTAGGGCATGCCGGGCTCCACGCCTTCCATGATGCGGGCGGCCGTTACGGTCTTGGCATTCTGGTAGAGCTGGCTGATGAGCTCGTCCTTGGAGGGGTGGTAGACGTAGAGCGTGCTCGTGGCAATGCCCGCGGCGCGCGCGATCTCGGCCATGGTCAGGCCGCTCAGGCCCGTGCGCGCCACCAGTTCGAAGGTGGCCTGCGCAATGGCGCGCTGCTTCTCGTCATCCTTGGGCTTCATGGCAGGGGCACTATAGACGAATATTAATTCGCCAATAAACATGGGCCAAGCACTTGCTTGGGCCTTGACACCCGCCATCTTGCACCCGCCGCCCGCGGGGCACAATCGGGGCATGAATTCCTCCATCGCCGACCTCCGCAAAAGCTACGAACGCGCCGAGCTCAACGAAGAAGCCTCGCATGCCGATCCACTGCAGCAATTCGACCAGTGGCTCCAGGAGGCCATCGCCGCCCAGGTGCCCGAGCCCAATGCCATGACGCTGGCCACCGTGGCCGGTGACCTGCGACCCAGCACGCGCATCGTGCTCATCAAAGGCTACGACGCGCGCGGCATCGTCTGGTACACCAACTACGACAGCCGCAAAGGCCGTGAACTGGCAGGCAACCCGTTCGCCGCGCTGCAGTTCCATTGGGTGGAGCTGGAGCGCGTGGTGCGCATCGAAGGCCGTGTCGAAAAGGTCGACGAGGCGGAAAGCGACACCTACTTCCATAGCCGCCCGCTCGACTCGCGCATCGGCGCCTGGGCCAGCCCGCAAAGCCAGGTCATTGCCAGCCGCAGCGTCCTGGTGTCGAACGCCGCCAAGTACGGAGCCCAGTTCCTGCTCAAGCCGCCACGCCCGCCGCACTGGGGCGGCTTCAGGCTGGTGCCCGATCGCTGGGAGTTCTGGCAGGGCCGCAAGAGCCGCCTGCACGACCGGCTGCGCTACCGTCTGGACGGCGGCGCCTGGGTGCGCGAGCGCCTGGCCCCGTAGCGCAGGCGCCCTGGCTACAGCAGCCGCTGGCCGAGTACCAGCATCAGCGGCACCGTGGCCAGCGCGAGTGCCGTGGAGACGAAGATGCTGGCCGACACCTCCTCCTGCATCACGCCATAGCGTTGCGTGAACAGGAACACGTTGGCCCCCACGGGCAACGAGGCCGCCGTGAACATCACGGCCACGGGCAGGCCCGACAGCCCGAACGCCCAGGCCAGTGCCGCCAGCAGCAGCGGGTGCGCCACGTTCTTCACGAGCGCGATGCCCCAGGCCCCCCGCAGGTGCTGCCCCACGGGCGTGTAGGCCAGCGTCACGCCCACCAGCAGCAGCGCCATGGGCCCGAGCGCCTGGCCCAGCACCTGCAGCGATTGGTCCACCACGCCGGGCATCGTCAGGCCCGTCTGCGCGAAAAGCAGCCCCGCCAGGATGGGAAGGGGTACCGGGTGCACGATGCCGTTGCGCACGGCCTGCAGCACCGTGCGCCATAGGGGGGCCGGTGCGCCCTTGCCCGAGCACTGGCGCTCGCGGGCCTCGGCCAGCTCAAACACGATGGTGGCGGCCGTGAGCAGGATCAGCGCATGCAGCGAAATCAGCGTGAACAGCGTAACCAACCCCTCCTTGCCGTACACCAGGCCCACGAGCGGCACGCCGATCATGATGGTGTTGCTGAACATATTGGCCAGCCCGCGCGCCGCCGAACGTGTGGAAAAGCCAGCAAACGCCATCGACACGGTGAACACCAGTCCCGCCGCCAGGAAGTAAAGCGCCACGGGCCGGAAGTTCAGTTCCTGCACGCGCACCGTGCCCATGGTGCGAAACAGCAGTGCGGGCGTGAGCACCAGGAACACGAGATTGGACAGGTCCTTGATCGCCGCCGAGCGTACCCAGCCCAGGCGCGCCGCGAGAAAACCGATGCCGATGCACAGGATCACCGGAATGAGGGAGGAGAAGACGGGAGAATTCACGGCGCGTGGTCAGGGGGCTCGGCAGAGCACGGGAGAGGCGGATTATCCGTTTTCCATAGCACGCAGCGCGCAGGCGAGGCGGCCTGCGATTCAGCCCAGGAGCCAGCCCAGCACACCGCAGGCCATTACCACGGCCCAGGGAGGCAGCTTGGCGCGTTGCAGCGCCCAGAACGCCGCCAGGGCCAGCGCCGCATCGGCCCAGCTGTGCAGAGCACTGCTGCCCACGGGATGGATCAGTGCGGCGAGCAGCAGCCCCACCACGGCGGCATTCACCCCCGCAAGCGCCCCCTGCGCCGCGCGGCTGGCGCGCAGCGGCTCCCAGAATGGCAGAGCCCCCGTCACCAACAGGAACGCCGGCAGAAAAATGGATACCAGGCACACGGCAGCGCCCAGCAACCCGCTGGGCCAGCCCTGCACCGACGCGCCCAGAAACGCGGCGAAGGTAAACAATGGCCCCGGCACCGCCTGCGCCGCGCCATATCCGGCCAGGAACGCGTCGGGTGCTACCCAGCCCGTTTGCACCACCGCGGCCTGCAACAGCGGCAGCACCACATGACCACCGCCGAACACCAGCGCCCCGGCGCGGTAAAAGGCATCCACCAGGGCCCACAGACGGCCCGGGCCCACATGCGCCACCAAGGGCAGCAACACGAGCAAAGCCGCGAACAGCGCCAGCAATACCGCCCCACCCCGCCGCCCCAGTGGCAAGGACAGTGGCGCATCTACATGCGCCGGGCCCTTCCCGGCGCCCCGTCCCCACAATGACCAGCCCAGCAGGCCCGCGATCAGCATCACCCCCAACTGCGCGCTCACGCCGCTCCAGCGCCACAGCACAGCCGCCGACACCAGCATGAATGCCATGCGCGCAGGCCCCTTGCAGAGTGTGCGCGCCATCCCCCACACGGCCTGCGCTACCACCGCCACGGCCACCACCTTGAGGCCGTGCAGCACGCCCGGCGGCACCAGATCGCCCCGCGCCGACAACCCCACCGCCAGCGCAGCGAGCAGCAGCGCCGAAGGCAGCGTGAATCCCGCCCACGCCGCCAGTGCACCGCCCCACCCGCCGCGCACCAGGCCCAATGCCATGCCCACCTGACTGCTCGCCGGGCCGGGAAGGAACTGGCACAGCGCCACCAGATCGGCATAGGCCCGCTCGCTGAGCCAGCGGCGGCGCTGCACGAACTCGTCGCGGAAGTAACCCAGGTGAGCCACCGGGCCACCAAAGGAGGTGAGGCCCAGGCGCAGAAAGATGAGGAAAAGTTGGGGCCAGGGCGTGGAAGCCGGCGGAGCAGAAGGGGCGGCGTTCATGAAGCGCTTGCTGAGCAGGACGTGGCGGGCACTGTGCCACAGAAGTGTTGTGGCAGATGGCTGAGTCCGGTTGAATCCGCCACCCAATGTTTGACACGAGGGGCGGAACCCGGATTTCCGGGCTTAGTCCCTTCGATGGGAAGGTTCCGCGGCACCCGAATCCTGAATAGGGGCGCTGTTTTCACGCACCAGTGACACAAGCGTTTGCGCCGCAGACAACTGAACTGGCAGGGCCGCAAAAACGAGCATGGGTGAAAGCC
>JASLFM010000078.1 GCA_030150585.1 Acidovorax sp. | reverse complement strand
GATGCCCAGCGTGCCCTCGCTGCCGATGAACAGGTCGCGCAGGTCGTAACCCGTGTTGTCTTTGCGCAGGCCCTTGAGGCCGTTCCAGACCTCGCCCTGCGGCGTGACCACTTCCAGGCCCAGGCACAGCTCGCGCGCGTTGCCGTAGCGCACGACCTGTGTGCCGCCTGCGTTCGTGGCGAGGTTGCCGCCGATGGTGCAACTGCCCTCGGCCGCGAGCGAGAGCGGGAACAGCAGGCCCGCCTTGTCGGCGGCCTCCTGCACGTTCTGCAGGATGCAGCCGGCCTCCACGGTCATCGTGAGGTTGTCCTTGTCGGTGGCGCGCACCGCGCTCATGCGCGCGAGGCTCAGCACCACCTGGGTGCCCGATGCATCGGGTGTGGAGCCTACGGCGAGTCCCGTGTTGCCACCCTGGGGCACGATGGCGGTGCCCGCCTGCGCGCAGGCGCGTACCACGGCCGCCACTTCGTCGGTCGAGCCCGGGCGTACCACAGCCAGGGCCTTGCCCCGCACCCTGCGGCGCCAGTCCTGTTCCCAGGCGGTGAGGTCGCCATCGGCCAGCACGTGGGCATCGCCGACGATCTGGCGCAGGGTATCGATCAGGATGGACATGGGCAAATCCTTGGAGATATCAACGGTCAACAAACGGTCAGGGCGCAGTGGCCGCGCGTGCGGCGCGCTGGCGCAGCCGCACGTGCAGCGCGCAGGCCGCGAACAGCAGCAGGCACAGAGCGATCTCGGCGAGCGCGAGCCAGTTGCCCGGGGGCCTGTCGCTCCAGGCGCGCACCACGCCCTCGGTGAAATAGAGCCACACCACCAGGCTGACCCAGCGGTAGGTGTACATGCGGCGCTTGAGCAGGCCCGCGAGCGGAATGCACAGCGGCAGTGCCTTGAGCGCGAGCCATGAGCCACCGGGGCGCAGCGGCGCGAGCAGCAGCTCCCAGGCCAGGCTCAGTACGATCAGGCCCAGCAGGCTGCCCACGGCGAGCCAGCGGGTGGCGGCCACATCGGTGGTGGGCATGGAGTTTGGCGTCGTCATCGGGGTGGCATCATATCGGCCATGCCCTTGTCCCTACAGAATGTGGTGCAGCGCGGGGAGGCGCTTATCGCCGAGCTGTCGCGCTTTCCATGGCGCACCACGGCCCACACGCTGCGCGAGCGCTTCCGCGAAGACCGCCTGGGCCTCACGGCCAGCAGCCTTACGTTCACCACCATCCTCGCGCTCGTGCCGTTCGTGACGGTTGCGCTCGCCGTGTTCACTGCCTTCCCGATCTTCGGCAAGGTGCAGGAGGTGCTGCAGCGTTGGCTGATCGACAGCCTCGTGCCCGACACCATCGCCCGCCAGGTGCTGGGCTATATCACGCAGTTCGCGGCCAAGGCCAGTCGCCTGGGGGTGGTGGGTTTCTCGGTGCTGCTTGTCACGGCGCTGATGCTGATCCTCACCATCGACCGCACGCTCAACAACATCTGGCGCGTGCGCCGGCTGCGGCCGCTGGGGCAGCGCGTGCTCATTTATTGGACAGCGCTCACCTTGGGGCCGCTCGTGCTCGGCGCGAGCCTGGCGCTTACCTCGTACGTGATGTCGGCCTCGCGCGGGCTCGTGGATGCGCTGCCCGGCGGCGTGCGCCTGGTGTTCGACTCGATCGAGTTCTTTGTGCTCGCGGCTGGCATGGCGGGGCTGTACCACTACGTGCCCAACACGCAGGTGAAGTGGCAGCACGCATGGGCGGGGGGGATCTTCGTGTCGATCGGCATGGAGCTGGCCAAGAAAGCGCTGGCCCTGTACCTGGCCCAGGTGCCCACGTATTCAGCGGTCTACGGCACGTTCGCCACGCTGCCCATCCTGCTCGTGTGGATCTATGTGGCCTGGGTCATCGTGCTGCTCGGGGCTGTGGTGGCCGCCTACCTGCCGAGCCTGCTATCGGGCGTGGCCCGCCGGGGCGAGGCCTATGGCTGGCACTTCCAACTGGCGCTGGAGGTGCTGCAGCAACTCCAGCGTGCGCGGCTCACGCAGGCCCGGGGCCGCAGCATGGAGGAACTCGTGTATGCGCTGCGTGTGGACGCGCTGCAGCTCGAACCGGTGCTGGAGGTGCTGCTCGCGCTCGACTGGATTGGTTTGCTGGTCGAGCCGGCCAACGGGCAGCCGGCGCGCTACGTGCTGCTGATCGACATTCAGGACACGCCCGTGGAGCCGCTCGTCAAGCGCTTGCTGCTGCCGCTGTCGGGCACTACGACGGGCTTCTGGGCCGGCGCGCGTCTCGATGCCGTGCGGCTGGCGGACGTGCTTTAGGTGCCGGAAACCAGGCGCGTGTGGTGGTCGGGGCCCACGGCCGCGAGGATCGCACCGACGAGCAGCTGTGAGAACGCCGTGTTCAATGGCGCCTGTGCCGCGCCGCCGAGCGTCGCCACGCCGAGCCGGTAGCTGATGCGGGGGCGAAAGGGCCGGCTGGAGAACGTACCGGGCTGGCAGTAGCTCGCCAGCAGCGCGTTGACGATCGACACGCCCAGCCCCTGCGCCACATGGCTGCAGGCCACGCTCACCGAATGCACTTCGATGGCCACGCGGGGCAGCACGCGCGCCTGGCGGAAGGCCATGTCGATCTCGTGGCGGATCTGGCGCTGGCGGCCCAGCAGGATCAGCGTGGCGTCGGCCAGATCGATCGGGTGCACTTCCGGCAACTGCTCCAGCGGGTGGCCCTTGGGCATGATGCATACGGCATCGGATTCCAGGCAGGCGTCGGCATGCAGGCCCTGCATCTCCATGGGCAGGCGCACGAGCCCGATGTCCGCGTCCCGGCCGAGCAGCGCGCGTTCCGCATCGCTGTAGGAGCCCGAGAGCACTTCCAGCACCACGTCGGGATGCGCCTGCATGAAGCGCTGGGCAACCGAGGGCATGAGTGCCGTGGCCAGCGTGCTGGGCACGGCCACCTTGAGCAGCCGCCGCTTGAAGCCGCCCAGGCGCAACTGCTCGGAATGCCGTCGAAAGCATTGGGCCGAGTCCATGAGGCCTTGCGCGTCCTGCAGCAGGGCCTCGGCTTCGCGCGTAGGCAGCAGGCGGCCCTTCTCGCGCACGAACAGGCGCAGGCCCAGGTCTTCCTCGAACTGCGCAAGCAGCCGGCTGATGGCCGGCTGCGACAGGCCCAGGCGCTCGGCCGCACCGGTGGCCGAGCCGCTGGCCATGATGGCCTGGAACGCTTCTAGCTGCTTGAAATTCATGGGCGGACGAACGGTGCGCGTGCGATGGTGCCATGCATCTTTGCAGCCGCGCCGCGCCTGCGCAAGCGCACTCCAAATCGCATAGGGTCATACAGGTCCGTCATACCGTTGTGGTCCCTCCGAAGGCTCCAGAGAATCCGCTGCGTCAAAACACCGATTACACAAGGAGCGAGATTCCATGAAGGCCCTGTTTCCCGCCGCTGCCGTTGCCAGCGGCCTGCTCACCCTGGCCCTGACGCCCGCCGCGGCGCAGGACGTGCAGGTCTACGGACAAATCCGCCTCACGGTCAACAACCTGAAGACCGGCAATGCCGGCTCCGTCATGGAAGAGCGCGACAACGCCTCGCGCCTGGGCTTCCGGGGCAAGGAGGAACTGGGCTCGGGGCTCTCGGCCATGTTCGGCCTGGAGATGGGGACGGACGCCGACACCGGCGCACTCACCACACCGGCGTTCCGCAACAGCTATGTGGCGCTGCGCGGCGGCTTCGGCACGCTGGCGCTGGGCCGGCTCGACTCGGCCAATCCCACGGGCTCGCCGCTGTACTCGCAGGTGACGGGGATCACCTCGTTCGCCGCCAACGATGCGGGCGCCACGGCCATCGGCACGTCGATGCTCAACGCGCGCAACCGCACCTCCAACTCCATCGGCTACCAGAGCCCCAAGTGGGGCGGCGTCAACGTGCGTGCCCGCTACTACCTGCGCGGCGACCCCAAGACGCCCGACCAGGAGAACGGCGCCAAGTCACTGGACCTGGGGCTGAACTACGTCGACGGCCCTTGGACGGCCGGCATCGGCTTTGCCAAGGACACGCGCCCCGGGGGGCTGCTGGCCAACGAGTTCTCGAGCAAGTGGCAGGCGGGTGTGCGCTATGACTTTGGCGCCATCGATCCCTATGTGCTGTGGGGCCGCGATCGCTACGAGAACAAGCCGGGCAGCTCGCGCGCCGATGTGGACTACTGGCTCGTGGGCGCCAAGTTCACTGCCGGGCTGCACGCGGTGGTGCTCAACGTAATGCAGCGCGACGTGCAGACCTCCTTGAGTGGCAAGCGCAAGCGCCAGCAGCTGGCCTACACCTATGCACTGTCCAAGCGCACCGAGCTGCAGGCCTTCGTCGACCACGACGGCATCGACTCCAGCCGCAGCAATGTGGCGGTGCGCGCCGTCGGGGCTGGTATCCGCCATGATTTCTGACCTTTACGAGACCTCTGCGATGAACCGTTTCAAGCAATTCCTGGCCTTGCCACTGCTGCTCGCGGGCCTGGCCCTGCAGGCGGCCCAGGCGGCGGATTACCCTGAGAAGCCCGTGCGCATCGTGGTGCCGTTCCCCGCGGGCGCGGCAGCCGATGCGGCCATGCGCGTGGTGGCGCGCAAGATGTCGGACCTGTGGCACCAGCCGGTCGTCATCGAGAACCGTCCCGGCGCCGCGGGCATGCAGGCCGTGGCATCTTCGCCCGCCGATGGCTACACGCTGCTGCTGGGCGCGGGCTCGGGCATGGTGACGGCGCCGCTGCTGTCGAGCAAGCTCGCCTACAACCCCTCGCGCGACTTCGTGCCCGTGGGGCGCGTGCTGATCAACGTACCCATCCTGACCACGCATCCGAGCCTGGGCACGAATTCGCTGCAGGAACTCATCGCGCTGGCGCGCAAGAACCCTGGCACGTTGAACTACAGCTCCAGCGGCAATGGCAGCCCAGGCCATTTGTCGATGGAGATGTTCCAGGCCGCCACCGGCACGCGCATGGTGCAGATCCCCTACAAGGGCGGCGCGCCGGCCGTGAACGAGCTCGTGGGCGGCCATGTGCAGTTGGGCATCAATGCCGTCCCCAGCGTGGTGCAGCAGATCAAGGCTGGCAAACTCACGCCGCTGGCTGTGGCGAGTGCCAAGCGTTCGCGCGCGCTGCCCAATGTGCCGACGATGGCCGAGGCTGGCGTGAAGGACTTCGAGTACGACATCTGGTACGCCCTGTTCGCGCCGGCGCGCACGCCCACGGAGGTGGTGGCCAGCGCCAGTGCCATGCTGCGCCGCGCGCTTGCCGACCCCGAGGTGGCAAACCTGCTCGTCGCCCAGGGCGCCGAGCCTGCGCCGACCACCCCGCAGGAGCTCGCGCGCTTCATCCAAGATGACACGGCACGCTGGGCCAAGCTCGTCAAGGAACG
>JASLFM010000023.1 GCA_030150585.1 Acidovorax sp. | reverse complement strand
GGGCATGGGCGTGCACGCGGTGCGCGCCCGCACGGCCGAAGACTTCTGCCAGGCGCTGGAACATGCGCTGGCCCACCCGGGGCCGCACCTGATCGAGGCGCTGGTGCCCGAATCGCTCGCCGGCGCCAAGCGCAAGGTGCTGCCGTGGCTGCTCAAGTCGCTGCCCAGCCTGCCTGCGCCGGTGGCGCGCGCGCTCAAGCGCAAGATCGCGCCATAAGAACCAGGGTCACGCGCCGTCGCGCATCTTCTCCATGCTGCCCGCGCGCAGCACGCGCCCGTCGGCGCCGAAGGTCACGGTGAAGACCATTTCGCGGCTCGGCGGGTCGATCCAGTTCCAGTCCCAGTCGGTTTCCTGCTTGAGCGCGAAGGCCATCTGCTTGGCGGGCTTGCCCAGCAGGCGGCGCACGGCCTCCTTGTCCATGCCCGGCTGCACCTTGGCGAACTGGTGCGGCGCCAGCACCTGGCGCAGCGCCGTCATCTTGCCGCCGGGGCCGATGGTGATCATGTAGTTCTGGTGGCCCATGGGCTGGCGGTTGTATTCCAGCGTGTGCGAGCCGTCGGCCTCCTGCCAGACGTTCTCAGGCACGCCGAAGCGGTCGCGCACGTCGGCCTCCGTGGAAACGTCCTCCTCCAGTTCGCTGATGCGCTGCGGGTCGCAGCCCGCCAGTCCCATGACGAGCCCCAGGGCCAGCGCCAGGCCGCGCCGTGCAGACATCCAAGCAGCCATATGCCGACTCCCTCGAAAAAACCGTGTGAAGTCGGCACTCTATCGCAGCGGTGCGGTCAGTTCGCCTGAATCTGCGCGGCTTTCACCACCTCGGCGTACTTGCGCAGATCGGCTGCGATCTGATCGCGGAACTGCGCCGGCGTATTGCCCGAGGGGATGATGCCCAGCGTGGCAAGGCGCTCCTTGGTGTCGGGCGCATGGACCACGGCGTTGATCTCGCGCTGCAGGCGCTCCACGATCGGCGCGGGCGTGCCCGCCGGGGCGAGGATGCCGATCCAGGAGCTCACCTCGAAGCCCGGCACCCCCGACTCGGCCACCGTGGGCACGTTGGGCAGCGAGGGCAGGCGCTGCGCCGTGGACACGGCGATGGCCTTGACCTGGCCGCGCTGCACGAAGGCCTGCGCGCCCGCCACGGCCGTGTAGAGCATGGGCAGCGAGCCGCCCACCACATCGGCCATGGCCTGGCCGCCACCCTTGTAGGGCACATGCACGAAGTCCGCTCCCGTGCGCACGCGCAGCAGCTCGCCCGCGAGGTGCGGGGTGCTGCCGGTGCCTGCGCTGCCGTACGAGACACCCTTGCCGTTGCTCTTGGAGTAGGCCACGAGCTCCTGGAAGTTCGCGGCGGGCACCGAGGGGTGCGTGACGATGATCAGCGCGGCATCGCCGATCTTGCTGATGGGCGCGAAGTCCTTGAGCGTATCGAAGGGCACCTTGGCGTACACGTGGGGGTTGATCACGAGCGTGCCGTCAAAGCCCACCACGAGGGTGTAGCCGTCGGGCGCGGCCGTGGCGCCCATCTGCGTGCCGATGTTGCCCGCAGCGCCGGGGCGGTTGTCCACCACCACCTGCTGGCCCAGGCGCGCACCCAGCTTTTCGGCCACCACGCGCGCGCCCGTGTCGGTCACGCCGCCCGGCGCGAACGGCACGATCAGCCGGATGGGCTTGTTGGGGTAGCCACTGTCGGCATGGGCCGCGCCCCCCAGCAGGGCGCAGGCAGCCAGGCACAGCGCGGCCCGGCGGTTGAAGAGGCTCTTGGGCCCTGTCTGCATCGTCATTGGTCGTCTCCTTTCCTTGTCGTTGTCATCCCCGGCCACGGCCGTGGCCGGGGCAGCCCCCATGGCTGTGCCTACTCGGCGCGGATGCCGCCGCGCTGGGCCACCTGGCTCCACTTGCGGGCCTCATCGTCCAGAAACTGGCGGAACTGAGCGGGCGGCGTGAGCACCACCTGGGCGCCCTGGTCCTGCATCTGCTTGAGCATGGCCGGATCGCGCGCGACCTTGTGCAGGTCCTCGTTGATGCGCGCCACCACCGCATCGGGCATGCCCGCAGGGCCGAAGAGGCCGTACCAGCTCAGCGACTCCACGCCCCGCAGACCCGCCTCCTCGAAGGTCATGGCATCGGGGAAGATGGACATGCGCTGGCGCGAAGCCACGCCCACCACGCGCAGCTTGCCGGCCTGCACATGCGGCAGCGCCGTGAGCACGCTCGTCACGCCAGCGGGCAAATGGCCGCCGATGATGTCGACCATCAGCGGCGCGCCGCCCTTGTAGGGCACGCCCGTCATCTTGAGCTGGCCCGACTGGCGGATGAGCTCGCCCGTCAGCCGCGTGTGGCCTTCGGAATAGCCCACGGCCATTTCCTGCACGCGCGCAGCCTCCACCAGGTCGGGCAGCCGCTTGTAGGGGCCGTCGGCGGACACCACGAGCACGAAGGGCGACGTGGCGATGTTCGTGATCGGCGTGAAGGCCTTGCCCGTGTCATAGGGCATGTTCTTCATCAGCACGGGGTTGATGGCATGGGAACCCACCACCAGCAGCAGCGTATGGCCGTCGGCCGGGGCCTTGGCCACGAAGTTCGAGCCGATGACACCGTTGGCGCCGCTGCGGTTGTCCACCACCACCGACTGCCCCCAGGTCTCGGCCAGGCGCTGGGCGAACATGCGCCCCACGATGTCCGTGCCTCCGCCTGCCGCATAGGGCACGACGAGGGTCACGAGCTTGGAGGGGAATTTGGCTGCGCCCTGGGCCCAGGCGGGCGCCATGGGCAGTGCGGCGCCAGCCGCCATGGCGGCCAACAGGCGGCGGCGTTGCTGCTGGGTCGTGGTGGGTACTCGGGTCATGCAGTGTCTCCAGAAATCGTTTGGCAGCCCGCTCCATGGCGGGCGGTTGGGGGCTATGAAAACGGGTCAGGCTGCGGCCTGGGCTTGCTTTTTCTCGCGCCGGCGGCGCAGCCACGCGCTCGAGCGGCCGCCCAGCGCACGACCCAGTTGCTCCTCGGCGAAGGCCACGGCATCGAGCAGGCCTTCCAGCGCAATGTCGGTGCGCAGGCCGCAGCCTTCGGCCATCAGCACCAGGTCCTCGGTCGCCAGGTTGCCGGCCGCGCCCGGCGCAAACGGACAGCCGCCAATGCCGCCCACGCTGGCATCGAAGCGGCGCACGCCGGCCTCGATGGCCGCCCAGGCATTGGCGGCCCCCAGGCCGCGCGTGTCGTGCAGGTGCACGGCCAGCTGCGCCACGGGCATCTCGGCGGCCAAGGCCGCAAAGCCGTCGCGCACCTGCGCGGGCGAAGCCGCGCCGATGGTGTCGGCGATCACGACCTCGCCGGCACCCGCAGCATGCATGCGCACCGCCAGGCGCACGACCTCGGCCAGCGGCGTCGGCCCCTCGAAGGGGCACTCGTAGGCCACGGCCACATAGGCCCGCGTGCGCAGGCCCAGGGCCTGGGCACGGGCCAGCGTTTCCTCGCTGACGCGCACAGCCTCCCCAAGGCCCATGTTGATGTTCTTGCGGTTCATGGTCTCGGTGGCCGAGAGCACCACGGCGATCTCCTGCGCGCCCGCCGCATGGGCCCGTTCGAGCCCCTTGAGGTTGGGCACCAGCACCGAGGTGCGCAGCTGCGGCCAGCGCTGCGCAATGCGCGGTACGAGCTCGCCCGCATCGGCCATCTGCGGCACGGCCCTGGGCGATACGAAGCTCGTGGCCTCGACGCTGCGCACGCCCGCTGCCACGAGGCGCTCGATCAGGCCCAGCTTGGCCTCGGTGGAAAGGTGCACGGCCTGGTTCTGCAGGCCATCGCGCGGAGAGACATCGGTGATGTGGAGGGTATCGTTCATGGGTTTCTCCTCAGGCGATGGTGCCGGCATCCCGCAGCTGCGCGAGTTGCTCGTCGCCGTAACCCAGCCAATCGCCCAGCACGGCCTGGGTGTGCCCGCCCAGCAAGGGCGGCGCCGTGTAGCCGCGCTCCCGCGCGGCCGAGAGCTTCATGGGATTGCCCGGCATGCGCATGTGCTCGCCGCCAGGCAGCGGCACCTCCACGACCATGTCGCGCGCCAGCACCTGGGCATCGCTCAGGGCCTGGGCGAAGTTGTTCACGGGGCCGCAGGGAATGCGCGCCGCGCCCAGCACCTTGAGCCAGTGGGCCGTGGTCTGCGTGCGCAGCTCGGCGCCCACAAGCGCGTCGATGCGGGCCTTGTCGGCATAGCGGCCCGGCTGTGTCAGGTATTCGGGATTCTTCAGGCCCTCGAGCGGCACGCATTCCACAAAGCGCTCGAAGAATCCGTCGCCAATGCAGGCCACGATGATGTGGCCGTCGGCCGTGGGGTAGCAGTTGTAGGGCACATGCACGAAATGCCCGTTGCCGATGCCCTCGGGCACCTCGCCCGACATGAAATACATGGTGGCCATGTAGTTGAGCAGAGAGATCTGCGCATCGAGCATCGAAATGTCCACATGCTGGCCACGGCCCGTATGGTCGCGCTCTACCAGCGCCGCGAGCACACCCATGGCACCGAACATGCCGCCGCCCAGGTCGCCGATCGGAATGCCGCTGCGCGTAGGACCGGTCTCGGGCGTGCCCGTGATCGACATGCCACCGCCCATGGCCTGCACCACCTGGTCGAAGGCAGGGCGCTGCGTGTCGGGGCCGGTCTGGCCAAAGCCCGTCACCGAGCAGGTGATGATGCGCGGATTGACCTGCGACAGCGCCTTGTAGTCGATGCCCAGGCGCTCGGTCACGCCGACGCTGAAGTTGTCGAACACCACGTCGGCTTTGCGCACCAGGTCCAGGAACACCGCCCGGCCCGCTTCGGTCTTGAGATCCACGCAGACGCTTTGCTTGTTGCGGTTGAGCGTCATGAAATACGCACCCATGCCGTCGCGCGAATACTGCGGATCGTTCTCCAGCAGGCGGCGCGTGCCCTCGCCCCTGCCCGGTGGCTCGACCTTGATCGTGCGGGCCCCCAGGTCGGCCAGCAGCATCGTGCCGTACGGCCCTGACAGCATGTGGGTCAAATCCAGTACGGTGATGTGTTCCAGTGCCACGGCGTCGCTCTCCTGCTCTATCTATCGGTGAATGGGTCCAATCCCTCCGGTATTGCACGACCCATGCCACCCCTGCGCAGCCGCATAAGTGCTTGATTCCATTACCCCATTGGAACCAAAGCGTTGCAAAGCGTGTTTCATGAGACACTCATGCAACACCAAAAACGTTTCACGAAACAAGCATGCCCCACGGACTGGTCGCCAACGCCGCACTGCCCCGGCTCTGCTTTCTGAGCTATCCCCGCATCCGCGAATTCGCCATGCCTGTGGTGGCCGAATATGCGGGGCGCGCGCAGATCGAGATGGTCGACGGCACCTTTGGCGGGGCGCTGGCGATTGCCCGGGACCGCCTCGCGCGCGGCCTCGTGGACGCCTTCGTGAGCGCGGGCTCGAATGCGCATGTGTTGCGCACGGGCCTGCAGGCGCCCGTGGCCACGATCCAGCTCACGGGCTTTGACCTGCTGCAGGCCCTAATCCAGGCACGCCGCATTGCCCACCGCGTCGGGGTCGTGATGTACGGCCAGACCATCCCCGAGCTCGACGCCATCAAGGACCTGCTCAACATCGAAGTCAGCCAGCACAGCTACCGCACGCCCGAGGACGCGCGCCAGCGCTTCGAGGCGCTGCGCCGCTCGGGCCACCAGGTCATCGTGGGCTCCAGCCTCGTGGTGCAGTTGGCCGAGGAGGCCGGCCTGCACGGCCTGCTGGCCTACTCGCAGGACAGCGTGCGCAAAGGCTTCGACGACGCGCTGGAACTGGCCCGCGTGGCGCGGCTCGAGGCTGGCCGCTACGAGCAACTGCACAGCGTGCTCGACAACCTGCAGGAGGCCGTGGTCGCCGTGGACCCTCACGAGCGCATCATCGCCGTGAACCCGCCCATGCAGCGCCTGCTGGGCACACAAAGCAAGGACCTGCTGGGCCAGCGCCTGGACTTGCTCGAGCCCGCCCTGTCGTTGCGCGCCACGCTCGACAGCGGCCAGCGCGAGCGCGCCGTGGCCCTGCACTTCGCGCAGCGCCACTGGATTGCCAACCGCAGCCCCATCATGGAACTCGGGCGCGTGGCCGGGGCTACGCTGACGCTCTACGACGCGCGCACCATCCAGGCCGCCGACACCAATCTGCGCATGCTGCAGCGGCGCCTGCACACCACCGCCCGCCACCACTTCGACCAATTGGTCAGCCACAGCCCCGCGATGGCACAGGCAATTGCCAGCGCGCGCCGCTTCGCCCGCACCGACCTGGGCGTGCTCATCACAGGCGAGAGCGGCGTGGGCAAGGAGGTGTTCGCGCAAGCCATGCACAACGCCAGCCCGCGCGCGGGCAGGCCCTTCGTGGCCGTGAACTGCGCCTCCTTCCCGGAATCGCTGCTCGAGAGCGAGCTCTTCGGCTACGAAGAAGGCGCTTTCACGGGCTCGCGGCGTGGCGGCAAGCCGGGCCTGTTCGAAACGGCCCACACGGGCACCCTGTTCCTCGACGAAATCGGCGACATGCCGCTGCCGCTGCAGACCCGGCTGCTGCGCGTGCTGCAGGAGCGCGAGATCCGCCGCCTGGGCGCCACGGCACCCGTGCCCATCGACGTGCGCGTGATCGCCGCAACCCACCAGCCCCTGCCCGCGCTCATCGCGCAGCGGCGCTTCCGCCAGGACCTGTACTACCGGCTCAACACGCTGCGGCTGTCACTGCCCGCGCTGCGCGAGCGCCGCGAGGACATCGCGGCCCTGGCCCAGCCCTTCGTGGCGCGCTGCCTCACCCGGCTGGGCTCACCGCTCGATGCGCAGGCCGCGCTCGCACCGCTGCTGCCGCTGCTCCAGGCCTACGACTGGCCCGGCAATGTGCGCGAGCTGGAAAACCTGGCCGAGCGCATCGCCGTCTTCCTGGCCCAATATACGCAGGCCGGCGCCGTCGACTACGCCCTGCTGCGCTACGATTGCCCCGAACTGTTCACGGACCATGCCGCACCGCCCGCCCCCACGCAACAGACGCAGGCCCTGCGCATTCGCGCCGCCATGCAGGCCGCCAACGGCCGCCGCGCCGAAGCAGCGCGCCAACTGGGCGTGAGCCGCTCCACCCTGTGGCGCTGGCTGCAGGCTCTGCCCGAAGCGCCTGCTCCGGGGCCTTGAGCGCTGCGGGCCGGGGGCTGCCGTTAAAATCGGCGGTCCCCTCCGTCTTGCGAACACCCCGACATGTCCTTCTTCCGCCGCCCCGACTACCAGTCCGACGCCACGCAGTTCATCAACCAGCTCAAGGCCCAGAAACCCGAGCTCGACGCGCAGCAGCAGGCCGGCCGGGCGCTGCTGTGGGACAAGCAGGTGGACCGCAGCATCTGGGAAGAGTACCGCGAAGGCCAGGTGGCCCAGAAACCCTACGTCTACCAGACGAACGGCTGACATTCCGCATATGGACAGCGCGACCGACGAAGGCGCCGGCACCGACGGCCTGCCCGAAGTCGTGGACCAGGTGGCGCTCGCGCGCCTGTACGGCGAGCCCCTGTTCGCGCTGCCCACCGACCTCTATATCCCGCCCGACGCGCTGGAAGTTTTCCTGGAGGCCTTCGAAGGCCCCCTGGACCTGCTGCTGTACCTGATCCGCAAGCAGAACTTCAACATCCTCGACATCCCCATGGTGGGCGTCACGCGCCAGTACCTGGCCTACGTGGACGAGATCCGCAGCCGCAACCTCGAGCTGGCGGCCGAATACCTGCTCATGGCGGCCATGCTCATCGAGATCAAGTCGCGCATGCTGCTGCCGCCCAAGAAGCAGGCCGACAGCGAAGAGGCCGAGGACCCGCGCGCCGAACTCGTGCGCCGCCTGCTCGAATACGAGCAGATGAAGCTCGCGGCCCAGCGCCTGGGCAACCTGCCGCAGTACGGGCGCGACTTCCTCCGGGCCCAGGTCTACATCGAGCAAAGCCTGCAGCCGCGCTTCCCGGACGTACACATCGCCGACCTGCAGGAGGCATGGCGCGACATCCTGAAGCGTGCCAAGCTCGTGCAGCACCACCGCATCACGCGCGAGGAACTCTCGGTGCGCGAATACATGAGCATGGTGCTCAAGGCCCTGCAAGGGCAGCGTTTCGTGGAATTCGAGGACCTGTTCCAGCCCGAGAAGGGCAGCACCGTGCTCGTGGTCACCTTCATCGCTCTGCTGGAACTGGCCAAAGAGACCCTCATCGAGATCACCCAGGCCGAGGCTTTCGCCCCCATCTACGTGCGCCTGGCTTACACGCCCGCTTGATGACCCACCACCCGCCGCGGCCGGCGGCCGTGGCAGCAACCTTTGTTTCCGCCATGGCATCGCACGACTTCGACGTACTCATCGTAGGCAGCGGCCTCGCCGGCCTGTCCGCCGCCCTGCACCTCGCCCCCACGCACCGCGTGGCCGTCATCACCAAACGCCAGCTGCACGACGGCGCGAGCGGCTGGGCCCAGGGCGGCATTGCCGCCGTGCTGGCCGAGGGCGACAGCTTCGACGCGCACGTGCAGGACACGCTGGTGGCTGGCGCGGGCCTGTGCGACCTGGCCGCCACGCGTTTCGTGGTGGAGCACGCGCCTGAGGCCATCCGCTGGCTGCAGCAGCTCGGCGTGCCCTTCTCGCTGGAGGACGGCGCGCTGCACCTCACGCGCGAGGGCGGCCACG
Source organism: Acidovorax sp. (assembly GCA_030150585.1). GTDB lineage: Bacteria > Pseudomonadota > Gammaproteobacteria > Burkholderiales > Burkholderiaceae_C > JASLFM01. Next base: position 3,148 of record JASLFM010000023.1, on the reverse strand, counting down.
GTGCGCGCCGCATCGTGCATGCCACCGACGCCACGGGGGCGGCCGTGCAGCGCACGCTGATCGACGTAGTGCGCGCCACGCCCGGCATCACGCTCTTCGAGCACCACACGCTCGTGGACCTCATCACCGCGCGCAAGCTCGGCCTGCCGGGCGGGCAGCGCTGCCTGGGCCTCTACGCGCTCGACGAATCCACGGACGAGGTCATCACCTTCCGCGCACCGCAGACCATCCTGGCCACGGGCGGCGCGGGCAAGGTGTACCTCTACACCACCAACCCCGACACAGCCACGGGCGACGGCATCGCGGCCGCCTGGCGCGCGGGCTGCCGCGTGGCCAACCTGGAGTTCATCCAGTTCCACCCCACCTGCCTGTACCACCCGCACGCCAAGAGCTTCCTCATCACCGAGGCCGTGCGCGGCGAGGGCGGGCAGCTCAAATTGCCCGACGGCACGCGCTTCATGCCCCAGCACGACGCGCGCGCCGAGCTGGCCCCGCGCGACGTGGTGGCGCGCGCCATCGACTTCGAGATGAAACGCCATGGCCTGGACTGCGTGCATCTCGACATCTCGCACCAGAGCCCCGAATTCCTGCGCGAGCACTTCCCCAACATCCTCGCGCGCTGCGCGGAGCTGGGCATCGACATCACGCGCGAGCCCATTCCCGTGGTGCCCGCCGCGCACTACACCTGCGGGGGCGTGCTCACCGATCTGTCGGGCCGCACCGACCTGCCGGGCCTGTTCGCCATCGGCGAGACGGCCTGCACCGGCCTGCACGGCGCCAACCGGCTCGCCAGCAACTCGCTGGTCGAATGCATGGTGTTCGCACGCGCCGCGGCCCAGGCCATCGCGGCGGCCCCCCGCGCCGACCTGCCCGCGCTGCCGCAATGGGACGACAGCCGCGTGACCGACGCCGACGAGTGCGTGGTCATCTCGCACAACTGGGACGAGCTGCGCCGCTTCATGTGGGACTACGTGGGCATCGTGCGCACCAACAAGCGCCTGGAGCGCGCCGCGCACCGCATCGCGCTGCTGCAGGGCGAGATCCAGGAGTTCTACGCCCACTTCCACGTGACGCGCGACCTGCTGGAGCTGCGCAACCTCGTGCAGGTGGCCGACCTGATCGTGCGAAGCGCGCAGATGCGCCGCGAAAGCCGCGGCCTGCACTACAGCCGCGACTGGCCCGAGATGGCCGCGCCCGCGGCGCCCACCATCCTGGTGCCGCCGCTGTGAGATTTATCAAGGAGTTTTCGCCATGTTCCGCACCCTGCTCAAATCCAAGATACATCGTGCCAAAACCACGCACTGCGAGCTGCACTACGAGGGTTCGTGCGCCATCGACGAAGACCTATTGGATGCCGCCAACATCTGCGAAAACGAGCAGGTGCACATCTGGAACGTGGACAACGGCGAGCGCTTCGTCACCTACGCCATCAAGGGCCAGCGCGGCAGCGGCATGATTTCGGTGAACGGCTCGGCCGCGCGCCGCGCCGCCGTGGGCGATCTGCTCATCATCGCGGCCTTCGCCCAGGTGCACGAAGACCAGGTGGCCGCACACCGGCCGCAGCTCGTGTTCGTGGACGAGCGCAACCGCCAGACCGAACTGCGCCACCACGTGCCCACGCAGGCGTTGTGATGCCGACCGCCGACACCCTCGCCGCGCGCAGCCTCGCCAGCGTCTGGCACCCCTGCACGCAGATGAAGCGCCACGAGGCCGAGCCGCCCGTGGCCATCGCGCGCACCCAGGGGCCGTGGCTGCACGGCGCCGACGGGCGCCGGTACCTGGACGGCATCAGTTCCTGGTGGGTCAACCTGTTCGGCCACGGCCACCCGCACATCCAGGCGGCGCTCACCGACCAGCTCGCGCGGCTCGACCATGTGATGCTCGCGGGCTTCACGCACGCGCCCGTGGTGGAACTCTCCGAGCGCCTGGCCGCGCTCACGGGCCTGGGCCATGCGTTCTACGGCAGCGACGGCGCCTCCGCCACCGAGATCGCGCTCAAGATGAGCGCGCACTACTGGCGCAACCAGGGCCGCCCGGCCAAGAGCCGCTTCGTGGGCCTGGCCGGGGGCTACCACGGCGAGACCGTGGGCGCGCTGGCCGTGACCGACATCGCCCTCTTCCGCGAGGCCTACGCGCCCCTGGTGCGCCTGGCCGCCACCGTAGAGAGCCCCGACGCACGCGGCGCCCAGCCCGGCGAATCGGCGCGCGACGTGGCCCTGCGCGCGGCCGCCGCGCTCGAAGCCTGGCTGGCCGAGCACCATGCCACCACGGCCGCGCTGATCCTCGAACCCCTGGTGCAGTGCGCGGCCGGCATGGCCGTGCACGACGCCGAATACCTGCGCCAGGCGCGCACGCTGTGCGACCGCTACGAGGTGCACCTGGTCGCGGACGAGATCGCCGTGGGCTTTGGCCGCACGGGCAGCATGTTCGCGCACCAGCAGGCGGGCATCCGGCCCGACTTCCTCTGCCTGTCCAAGGGCCTCACGGGCGGCACGCTGCCGCTGTCGGCCGTGCTGACCACGGACCAGGTCTATGCCGCCTTCTACGACGACGACGTGGCGCGCGGCTTCTTGCACTCGCACTCCTACACCGGCAACCCGCTGGCCTGCCGCGCGGCCCTGGCCACGCTGGAGCTGTTCGAGCAGACCGGCGCGCTCACGCGCAACGTGCAGCTCGCGCAGGCCATCGATGCGGCCTGCGCACCGCTCACCGCGCACCCGCGCGTGCGCCACGCGCGCCGCCAGGGAATGATCTGGGCCTGGGACGTGGACACCACCCTGCCCGACTTCGCGCGCCGCTACCACCGCCACGCCATGGCGCGCGGCCTGCTGCTGCGCCCCATCGGCACCACCGTCTACGCCATGCCACCTTACGTGCTCGACGCCGAAGCGGTGCAGCACCTCGCCCACCACGCCCTGGCCGCGCTCGACGCCACACTGGCCGAGGAAGCCGGCGCAGCCGCCCCAATCGAGGAGCGCCTGCCATGACCTTCGGCGTGTTCGTCACCGGCACCGATACGGGCGTGGGCAAGAGCCTCGCCTCGGCCGCGCTCCTGCACGCGCTTGCGCGCCATCACCCACGCGTGGTGGGCATGAAGCCCGTGGCCGCAGGCGCCGAGCCGCACGGCGGCCAGTTGGCCAACGAGGAT
>JASLFM010000538.1 GCA_030150585.1 Acidovorax sp. | reverse complement strand
AGCGAGGGTGAGGCGCATGGGAGGATCCCGGAAAATGCAGTCGATGCATTCATTGTGCCGAGAGCCTCAGCAGCTTTCAGCATGTGCTTATGCCACGGAGGCGGGCTCGTCCAGGTGGTCCGCGAGGAAATCCAGGAAGCGTGCGGTGCCCGCGCCGCGCAGATGGCGCTGGCCTGGGAGATGCAGCAGGGCTATGCGCTCATTCCGTCCTCGCCCCGGCGCTGCGCCGGAGCGATGTGCAGATGGCGCGCATGGCCGCACTGGAGCGTGGCGGCCTGCTCGTGGATCCCGAGGGCCCGCCCCCCACGCAGGGCTGAGCGGCCCCGCGACCCGGGCCGTCACTCCTCCGACGAGAAGCCCGAGGCAGCCACCACGGGTGCCCAGCGCTCGCGCTCCTGCGCGAGCTGGCGTGCGTACTCGTCGGGCGTGCTGCTCACGGGCTCGAAGCCGAGCTTGGCCAGCGCCTCGACCACGCTGCCCTCGCGCACGGCCTGGCGCGCCAAGTCGTTGATCCGATCGACCTGTGCGGCGGGCGTCTTCGCGGGCAGGAACAGGCCATAGCTCTCCACGCCATGGATGCCCGCGAAGCCCTGCTCCTCGAAGGTAGGCACATCGGGCAGGAAGCGCGAGCGCCTGGCGTCGGTCACGCCGAGCACGCGCACGCGGCCCGTGGGCACGTGCGGCAGGCAGTCGCCCACGCTGAAGCAGCCCGAGGCCACCTGCCCGCCCATCACGTCCTGCAGCCCCGGCGCCGCGCCCCGGTAGGGCACATGCGTGAGCGCGATGCCCGCGGCGCGCGCGAACTGGTTGCCCAGGAAGTGGGGCATGGCCCCGGCGGCCGGCGAGGCATAGCCCTCAGCCTCGGGCCGGCCCTTGGCCCATTCGGCGAACTGGCGCAGCGTCTTGACCGACTCGGGCACCTTGGGCCCGACCATGAAGCCGCAGGTGGACAGCGCCACGGGCGTGACGGCGATGAAGTCCGCCGCCGGCCGGTACTGCAGGCGTTTGAACACATGGGGGTAGATCGTGAACATGGACGACGGGCTCAGCAGCAGCGTGAGCCCGTCGGGCGGCGCGTCCTTGGTGGTGGCGAGCGCGATGCGCCCGCCCGCGCCCACCTTCTGCTCGACCACCGTGGTCGTGCCCGTGCGCGCGCGCCAGCTCTCGGCCAGGCGGCGCGCGGTGGCGTCCACCGAGCCGCCGGCCGGAAAGCCCACGAGGATGCGCGGAACGCCCTGCTGGGCATGCACGATGGCACTGAATGCGCCGCCGGCGGAGGCCAGCAGGGCTGCCAGGGACCGGCTGGCCCTGCGTCGATCGATGTCCATCTTCTTGTCTCCTGGTTGTTGTCGGGTATGCGATGGCAGGCGCGCGCCTCAGGCGCCCAGGTGGGCCACGGCCGCGAGCCGCTCGAGCAGGGGCTGCAGCGCGGCCCCTTCGGGCCCCAGGGCGCGCAGCAGTGCCTGGTCGTGTGCCTTCACCGCGGCCGCGATCGCCTGGAGCGCGGCCTCGCCCTCGGGCGTGGCGTGCAGCGTCCAGGAGCGGCCGTCGAGTGGATCGCCCTCGCGGCGCACCCAGCCCTGGGCGCCGAGCCAGTCCACGAGCCGCAGGCCACCGCTGCGGTGCAGGCCCATGGCCTGGGCCAGCACGCCCTGGCGCAGGCCTGGGTTGCGCACCACCAGCACGAGCGCCGCGAAGCGCTGCGGACTCACCTCGGCCATGCCCACGGCACGCTGGAAGTGCAGGTACAGCGCGTTCTGCGCGCGGCGCAGCGCATAGCCCATGAGCGCGTCGAGCACGCCGTAGTCCAGCCCCGGCAGCGGCCGCAGTTCGCCCTCGGGCAGGTCGGCCGCAGCGGGAGGCCGGCGTGCGCGCGCCGGGGCCGCCCTGGCGGCGGGTTTCTTCGGGCTTGCGCTCTTTTGTTGCATGGCGCAACAATATTCCGCAGATTTGATATCCGTCAAGCACGACAACCCGGAGACAAACCCCATGGCACATCCCCTCGACATCGTGATTGCCGGTGGCGGCATCGGCGGCCTTACGGCCGCCATGGCGCTGGCCGCGCAGGGCCACCGCGTGACGGTCTGCGAGGCCACGGCCCAGTTGCGGCCGCTCGGCGTCGGCATCAACCTGCTGCCGCACGCCGTAGCCGTGCTCGACGGACTGGGGCTGCTGCCCGCGCTGCGCTCCATGGCGGTGGAGACCTCGGCCCTCGTGTTCGCCAACCGCCACGGGCAGCCCATCTACGAGGACCGGCGCGGCATCGCGGCGGGCTACAGCCACCCCCAGCTCAGCATCCACCGCGGGCACCTGCAGATGCTGCTGTGGCAGGAGGCCGGGCAGCGCCTGGGCGCCGGGCGGCTGCGCGCGGGCGAGCGCGTCGCGGGCTGCACGCAGGACGCGCAGGGCGTGCTCGCGCAGATCGAGCGTGCCGACGGATCGCGCGCCGAGCTGCGCTGCGACCTGCTGATCGGCGCCGACGGCATCCACTCCGCCCTGCGCCACCAGTTCTACCCCGCGGAGGGCCCGCCACGCTGGAACGGCATGATGATGTGGCGCGGCACCACCGTGACCCAGCCCTTCCTCGATGCGCGCACCATGGTGCAGGCAGGCCACCGGCGCGCCAAGTTCGTGGTCTACCCGATCGCGCCGCCCGCACCCGACGGCACGCAGCTCATCAACTGGATCGCCGACCGGCGCCTGCGCGAGGATGGCTTCGGCGGCGGGCTCACGGCACCGGGGCGCGAGGACTGGAGCCGCCCCGGCTCCATCGACGACCTGCTGCCCACCTTCGGCGCCTGGCGCTTCGACTGGCTCGACGTGCCCGGCGTGATCCGCTCGGCCACGCAGATCCTCGAATGGCCCATGGTGGACCGCGACCCGCTGCCGCGCTGGCGCCATGGCCGCACCACGCTGCTGGGCGACGCGGCGCATCCCATGTACCCCATCGGCTCCAATGGCGCCACGCAGGCCATCCTCGACGCCGAGGCGCTGGCCCAGGCCCTGTCGGCGCACGGCGACCCCGAGGCCGCGCTGGACGCCTACGAAGCCGCGCGGCGGCCCATGACGGCGCGCATCGTCGCGCTCAACCGGCAGGAGGGCCTGGACGCCATCCTCGACATGGTCGAGGAGCGTGCCCCCCAGGGCTTCACGCGCATCGAGGACGTGATGGACCCGGCCGTGCTGCAGCGCTGGGTGCAGGACTACAAGGCTGCGGCGGGACACCGCCAGCAGCCGCCCTCTGCCTGAGCCGCCGCCCGTTGCGGCGCATGCCCATAATCGGAGCCATGCCCCGCACCAACCAATTCCTGCACCCCCACCGCGAGCCCGCGGCCACGCGCGCCGCCGCCACCGTGCTGCTGCTGCGCGACACGGCCGACGGCGCGCTCGAAGTGCTCATGACACGCCGCTCGGCCCAGGCAAGCTTCGCGCCCGGCGCCTACGTATTCCCCGGCGGCGGCATCGATGCGCTGGACGCCGCGTCGCACGCGGCCGCCGACCGCCGGCCCACGCAGACCGACACGCACCTCACGCAGGCCATCGCTGCGATCCGCGAAAGCTTCGAGGAACTGGGCATCCTGCTCGCACGCCACGCCGGGAGCGGCCGCATGACCGATGCGGCCGACATCGCCGCACTCGACCGCCATGCCCCCTTCGTGGCCCAGTGCCAGGCACGCGGCCTGCGCCTGGCGGCCGATGGCGTGTTCGTGCTCGCGCACTGGACCGCCGACCGCGACCTGCCCAAGCGCTTCGACGTGCCCTTCCTCGTGGCGCGCATGCCGGATGGCCAGGAGCCCGTGGCCGACGAGGCCGAGCAGTTCGAGCCCGTGTGGGTGCGCCCGGCCGATGCGCTCGCGCGGCACGATGCAGGGCAGTTCTTCATGATCTTCCCGACCATCCGCACGCTGGAGCGGCTCGCACAGTTCCGCGACACCGACGCCGTGCTGGCCGCCGTGGCCGGCGAAGCCCCGCTGTGGACGAGCTGCCCGCGCGCGGGCCTGCGCCACGGCAAGGAGTCGCGCCACATGGAGCACGAGCCCGAGTTCGGCGAGCTGGCCATGGTCTGCCCCGACGGCCAGATCGTTCACTCCCTCGACTGGCAGAGCGAGCGCCCCGTACCACTGCGCAAGAACCTGCAGCGCCTCACAGCCCCCAACCCCGGCGTGATGACGGGGCCCGGCACCAACAGCTACCTCGTGGGCGATCCGGCCACGGGCTACATCGCCATCGACCCCGGACCGGCCGATGCCGAGCACCTGGAACGCCTGTGGCGCGCGGCGGGCGGCGACATCCGCATGATCGTGTGCACGCACTCCCACGCCGACCACTCGCCGGGCGCGGCGCCGCTGCAGGCGCTGTGCGTGCAGGCGGGGCGCGCGGCGCCGCCCATCCTGGGCCTGCCCTCGGCCCCCACGGCGCGCGCGGCCAGCCACTTCGTGCCCGAGCGGGCGCTACGGCATGGAGAGCTGCTCACGCTGGCAGGACGGGGGCCAGAGGGCGAAATCACCCACACCCTGCAGGTGGCGCACACCCCGGGCCACGCAGCCAACCACATCTGCCTGCTGCTCGTGGAGGATGCGCTGCTGTTCTCGGGCGACCACATCCTCAACGGCAGCACCACGGTGATCGACCCGCCCGACGGCAACATGGCCGACTACCTCGACTCGCTGGACCGGCTCGACGCGCTGTGCGCCGAGCACGGCGTGGAATTCATCCTGCCCGCCCACGGCTATGTGCTCGGCGATGCGCGCGGCACCATCGCGCGCCTGAAGGCCCACCGCCTCGCGCGCGAAGCCAAGGTGGTCGCGGCCCTGCAGGCCCTGCCCGACGGCAGCGTGGAAGACTGGGTGCGCCACGCCTACGGCGACGTGCCCGAGCGCCTGTGGCCCGTGGCCCAGCGCTCGCTGCTCGCTCACCTGGAGCGCATCCGCACAATGGGCTCCGGCAATGACTGAAGAAGCAATCCGCCTGTCCAAGCGCCTGGCCGAGCAACTGCCCTGCTCGCGCCGCGAAGCCGAGCTGTACATCGAGGGCGGCTGGGTGTGCGTGGACGGCGAGACGGTGGAAACCCCCGGCGCGCGCGTAGCGCCGCACCAGCAGGTGACACTGGCTCCGAATGCCCGCGCCGAGCCCATCGCCCCCGCCACGCTGCTGGTCCACAAGCCCGCAGGCATGGCGGCCGAACCCCTGCTGCGCCCCGAGCATCGGTGCACCGAAGGCGGCCCGCCCCAGCGCTTGCTGCAAGCCCACCTGCGCGCCCTGCAATGCGTGGCCCCGCTGCCGCTGGCGGCCAGCGGCCTCGTGGTCTACACGCAGGATGCGCGTGTGGCGCGCAAGCTGCTCGAAGACGCTGTGGAGCACGAGTGCCTGGCCGAAGTCGCGGGCACCATCGCACCAGCTGGCCTGCAGGCCCTGCGCCCGTTCAAGGCCAGTTGGCAGAGCGAGCGCCGCCTGCGCCTGGCCTTTCCGGGTGGGCGCGAAGACGAGATCGCCCCCCTGTGCTCGGCCGTGGGCCTGCAGTTGCAAGCGCTGCGCCGCATCCGCCTCGGCCGCGTTCCGCTGGCCAAGCTCCCCGAGGGGCAGTGGCGCTATCTGCTGCCATGGGAGCGGTTCTAGCTTCAAGCCACGACCTGCAGCACCAACGCGGCCAGGATGAGGCCCGCCTCCACGAGTTCCTCGCGGGACAGGCTGCGCAGGCGCCGCACGGTGGCCGTCAACAAGGGCAGCAGCAGCACCGGGGCAATCCAGCGGTCCAGCGGCACCACGCAGATGCGCACCAGCGCCCAAAGCCATGTGCAGTGCGCCACGAAGCCCCAGTACTCGGCCCGGCTGGTGGCATGGGCGAGATCGAGCGTGCGGCGCCAGCCCGCCGCCACGGTGCTCCACCAGTCGCGGCCTTCATCGTCCAGCAGCTTGTGCAGCACGTGCAGGGCCAGCACCGCCAGAAGCACCGGGCCGACAAAGGCGCCCCACAGTCCGAGACCTTGGTACAGCGGATGGTTGTAGCCCGTGCCCCCGCCCATTTGCGCCAGCATCAGGGCCAGCACGCCCGCCCCCGCTGCCAGCGTGCCCACCGCAACGCCCGCCGTTGGCATCCCCAGGCGCAGCAGGCCGCGCCCGGCGGCAAACAGGCCGAGCGCGAGAACGGTGGCGGCCATGAAGGCCTTGAGCGGCTCAAGCACACCGCGCCACCCCGCGTGGGGTGCCAATGCCCAGCGACGGAGCTCGGGGGGGGCGAGCGGCTGAGCTCCCGCCTTCCACTGGCCGCCCCCCTGCTGGCGGGCAGCCAGCAGGCGCTCGCTCCACACACGGGCCAGGGGGGAGCTCTCTGCCAGGGCCAGCTCCATGTGGTAGAGGCGCTGGGGACTTTCCAGGTCGCGCGAGACCAGCCGCGGCTGGGCCGAGGCCGTGAGCAAAACCGGCAATTGCGCACGCCAGAACGCGGCTGCGGGAGGGGCCTCGCAGACCAACGGCTCCGATTCGGCGCCAGGCGGCAGCAGCGTGACCGCGTTGGCCTGCATCGCGCTCTGGGGCCGGGTGGAGGCAGGCCGGTCCCACTGGCAGGCAAAGGACAGGCCCGGCTGCCCGTCATCGGGCGTGGCCGCCAGCAGCAGGCCGGGACGGTAGAGCGGCAAGGGGCGCGGGGAGGTGTTGACAAGGCGCACCGCCAGCTTCAGCCAGACCTGGCCGTCGGCGGATGGTGCGGCCCAGGCGCCAGGAGCGATGGGCTCGAGATCGCGCATGGCCGCGAGGAAATAGGGCGTACGCCCTTGCCCAGCCCCCCAGCGCACGGAAAGCCCTTGATTGAAAGCCGCCTGCCACGCATCGCGAAAGGGCGCTTCGAGCACGCCAGGACGGCTGCGGCCGCGCGCTACGGCCGCGGCAACGGAGTCCGGCGCCGCTGAAGCGCGGCCCGGCAGGGTATGCAGCAACAGCTCCCAGCGGCTGTGCGGCGGTGCCGGCGTGTGCGCGGGGGCCGTCAACTGGGACAGGTATGCGTGCAGCAGTTCGCGGCGCAGTGCTTCTACCTCGTCCTTCGGTGCCTCGGCACGGCCCAGCAGTTGAACGAGGAAATAGGCCTTGCTGGCGTCGTCCCCCAGCGCCGTGGCACGCGCCGCAGCGAGAAAGCCCTGCGTTTCGGAAGACTGGGTGCCGCCCAGCGCGCTGGCCCACAGAAAGCACAGCGCTGCCATCAGGGCAAGACGGCCAGTGGGAAGCCGTAGGAGCATTTTCATCGCCGGGATGATGCCCCAAGCCGGTGTGGCCGCGAATGAAAAACGCGCTGCTACACTGCGCCACACCAAGAGGGAGAGCCGCATGTACCAGCCCGATACGGGCGGGCGTTCCGCGCCTGCGTTCGTCCAGTCCACACCACAGATCACCGCGCACCCGCTGCGCTTCACCGGCAGCGGCGGCGAGTATTTCCGTGTGTGGATCGTCAACGTGCTGCTGGGCATCGTCACGCTGGGGTTCTACACACCCTGGGCGCGGCGGCGCACGGCACAGTATTTCTACGGGCACACGCTGGTGGCGGGCAGCCCGCTCGAATTCACGGCACCCCAGGGCAAGATGGTCAAGGGGTTCGTGCTGCTGGTGCTGCTCACCCTGGCCTACCAGATCGCCGTGCGC
>JASLFM010000495.1 GCA_030150585.1 Acidovorax sp. | reverse complement strand
CTCGGCGCCTTCCTGCTTCTTCGGCGGCAGCAGCATGCGCGACTTGATCTCGATGAGCATGGCTGCCATCAGCAGGTACTCGGCCGCCAGCTCCAGGTTGCGGCTGCGGATCGCGTCCACATAGGCCAGGTACTGGCGCGTGACGCCCACCATGGGGATGTCGAGGATATTGAAGTTCTGCTTGCGGATCAGGTACAGCAGCAGGTCCAGGGGGCCTTCGAAGGCCTCCAGGAAGACCTCCAGCGCATCGGGCGGGATGTAGAGGTCGGTGGGCAGCGCGAACAGCGGCTCGCCATACAGGCGCGCGAGCGCCACCTGGTCCACGACTTCGGGCAGGCCGTCGGTGCCGGCGCCTTCGTCGGTCGCGCTGCTCATGCCGGAATATCAGCCGTTCGTCTGGTAGACGTAGGGCTTCTGGGCCACCTGGCCTTCGCGGTACTCCTCCCAGATGCCGCGGTCCACCTGCTTGTCCCACAGCAGGGCCCGGCCGGCCTGCTGCTGCGTGTCGAGCTCGGGCTTCTGGGCCTTGAGCTGGTTGATGAACTGCGTGGCGTCGGACTGGTAGTCGGGGCGGCGGAAGAAGGACATGACCTGTTAACCTCGGAGAAGAACCCTCGATTTTACCGGGACACCGCCCATGACCTCCATTTCCCGCATTGCCGCCGCCGTGACCGCCGCTGCCTTGGGCCTGCTGGCCCTGGCGGGCTGCGACCCGCAGCGCATCAGCGAGCTCGAAGAGGACGTATCCACCGAGGCCGACGTGCGCGACCGCTTCGGCGCGCCCGAGAACGTCTGGCAGGAGGCCGACGGCTCGCACACGCTGGAGTACAACCGCCAGCCCATGGGCCACCAGAACTACATGATCACCATCGGCCCCGGCGGCAAGATGACGGCGCTGCGCCAGGTGCTGGCGCCGCACAGCTTCGAGAAGATCAAGCCCGGCATGGCGCAGGACGAGGTGCGCCGCATGCTGGGCAAGCCCGCCAAGCGCACGACCTACGATCTCAAGCAGGAGACCGAGTGGGACTGGAACTGGATCGACCCGCCCACGCAGGAAAAGATCTTCACCGTGGTGTTCGGGGCCGACGGGCGCGTGCTGCGTTCGGGCAGCGTGGACAAGCTGCCTGACGGACGCTGAGGGGGCTGAGGGCTACGGCGCGATCTTGCGCTTGAGCGCGCGCGCCACCGGCTGCGGCAGGCTGGGCAGCGAGCGCAGCAGCCATGGCAGCACCTTGCGCTTGGCGCCCGCGAGCGACTCGGGCACCAGCGCTTCGATCAGGTGCGGCCCCGGGTGCGCCAGGGCGTATTCCAGCGCCTGGCAGAAGTCTTCGGCCGTGCGGGCGCGCACCGCGTGCACGCCCATGCCCTGGGCGAGCTGGGCGAAGTTCACCACCGGGCCGTTCAGGTCGAGCTGGGACTTGGCCTTGGGGCCGGCCTCTTCGGCGCCCACGCGCTCCAGCTCCACGTTCAGCACCGAGTACGAGGCGTTGTTGAAGATGACGGACACCACGTGCAGCTTCTCGCGCGCCATGGTCCACAGCGCCTGGATGGTGTACATGGCCGTGCCGTCGCCGATCAGCGCGAGCACGGGCCGGCCCGGGCAGGCGATGGCCGCGCCCACGGCGTTGGGCAGCCCCTGGCCGATGGCGCCGCCCGTGAGCGTGATCAGGTCGTGGCGCGGGCTGCCCGCCGTCATGGCGCCGAGCATCAGGCCCGAGGTGATGGCTTCGTCGACCAGGATGGCGTTCTCGGGCAGCAGGTGGCCCACGGCCTTGCAGACCTTGGGCGCGGTGAGCGGGCCGCGCGGGCGGCCCGGGCGCCGGGCGGGAGCCAGCGGAGGCTCGGCATGCGCTCCGAGGGCGGCGGCGAGCTTGTCCAGGCTGGCTGCCGCATCCTGCGCGGGGCTGGCCAGGGTGTGCACCGTGCAGCCCTCGGGCACGAGGTCGCTGGCCTTGCCGGGGTAGGCGAAGAAGGAAACGGGGGACTTGGCATCGACCAGCACCAGGTGCCGTGCGCCTGCCAGCTGCACGCCCGCCAGTTCGGCCAGATAGGCCACGCGCTCGACCACGGGCAGGCCCGCGCCGCGCTCCATGCGCGTGGGGAAGACTTCGGCCAGCAGCTGCACGCCGCTGTGTGCGGCGATGCGCGCGGCGGCACGCAGCGCGCCTTCGCGCAGCGCGTGGCCGCCGAGCAGCAAGATGGCTTTCTCGCCCGAGCGGATGGCCTGTGCGATGGCCTGCACGGTCTCGTCGCCCGCGGCGGCGGGCGCGGGCTGTGGCGGCGGCGGGCAGGGCTGGCCGCCGTCGCCCCAGGACACGTCGGCGGGCAGGATGAGCGTGGCCACCTGGCCCGGCAGGCCGCGCGCAGCGGCAACGGCGTCCGCCGCGTCCTGGCACAGGGCCGCAGTGCTTTGCGCCGTGCGCACGAAGCCGGGCGATACGTTGCGCGCCACGGTCTCGATGTCGGACTGCAGCTGTGCGTCGTACCGCGTGTGGTACGTGGCGTGGTCGCCCACGATGTTCACCACCGGCACCTTGCCCTTGCGCGCGTTGTGCAGGTTGGCCAGGCCGTTGCCCAGGCCACAGCCCAGGTGCAAGAGCGTGGCGGCGGGCTTGCCGGCCATGCGCGCATAGCCGTCGGCCGCGCCGGTGGCCACGCCCTCGAACAGCGCCAGCACGGCGCGCATGCGCGGCTCGCTGTCGAGCGCGGCGACGAAGTGCATTTCGCTCGTGCCCGGGTTGGTGAAGCAGACCTCGACGCCGGCATCGGCCAGGGTCTTCAGCAGTGCTTGTGCGCCGTTCATTGGAATTTCCTTGCTTTGGTTTTGATAGCTGCTTGCGCTTGACTGGCGGGCGCTGGGTGGCTTTTTATGGAAGACCCAGGATGGAGCGCGCGGCGGCACGCGCCGTGAGGATGCAGCCGGGCAGGAAGGTGCCCTCCAGCGAGCGCTTGCCGCTGGCGCCGCCGCCGCCGAAGCCCGCAGCCTCGCCCACGCAGTACAGCCCGGCGATGGGCTGGCCCGCGCTGTCCAGCACGCGGCTTTGCAGGTCGGTCTGCAGCCCGCCGAGGCTCTTGCGCGTGATGAGCTGCATCTGGATGGCGATGAATGGCCCGGCGCCGGGCTGTTGCAGCGGTGCGGGCGCGCAGGTGCGCAGCTTGTCCGGCCCCCACTGGCGCGCGTGCAGGATGCGGCGGATCTGGTCGTCGTTGTGCAGCTTGGCGCCGTTCGCAAAGTTGGCGTCGAAGGCGTCGGCCGTGGCCTGCAGCACTTCGGGGCGTACGTCGAGCGAGGCCGTGAGCGCGTTCATCTTGCCGGCCAGCTCGGCCAGCGTGCCGGCCACGAGGAAATGCGGGCTTTGCTGCTCCATCTGGCGCAGCAGACGGTGGTTGCCCAGCAGCGTCTCCTTGAGGAACTGGGGGAACTGCATGTCGCGGATGCGCTGGTTGTGCTCCGCGCCCGAGATGGCGAACTCCTTGGCGGCGATGCGCCAGTTCAGCAGATGCCAGGTCCAGGGCTTTTCCTGCGCTGCCACGCGCTGGCACAGCCAGTGGGTGTCGAAGCCCGTCACCAGCGGCTCGGGGCCGATGCGCTCGCCCCGGTGGTTCAACCACAGCGCCGACTTGCACGGGATGGCCGACAGGCCGTGGCCCTCGAAGTGCGGAAACGGGTGCGGAAAGCCCGCCGCGTAATTCCACATCTCGCCCGCGTGGGTGATGCGCGCGCCGAGCCGTGCCGCCATGTGGTGCAGCTTGCCGTCCGCGAACGGGTGCGCGCCGTTGAGCATGGCGGCCGGGCGCGGCCGGTCCCGGGGCCAGTTGGCGCGGGCCTCGTCATGGCCGCCGTTGATGCCGCCCATGGCCAGCACCACCACAGGGGCCTGCAGGCGCACCTCCTCGCCCGTGGCCTCGTTCACGGCCATGGCGCCTGCGGGCTGGCCGGCCTGCTGCTCCAGCACCGTGACGCGGTGGCGGTGCAGCAGCGTGAGGCGGCCTTTGCCGGCGGCGTGCAGCGCGGCGACCATGCGCCGCGTGAGCTCGCGCGAGGTGCCCCACACGATGTGGTAGCGCGGCAGGCTGTTGCCGTCGCCGTTCAGGCCGCGCTCCACCCAGTTCACGGCGGGCATGAACTTCACGCCCTCCTGCACCAGCCAGTCGTGCACCTGGGCGCGCGAATGCTCCACGTAGTGGCGGGCCCATTGGCGCGGCCAATGGTCGCCGGGGTCCAGTTCGCCGAAGCGCAGCCAGTCGGCCAACGCCCGCTCGGGCGTGTCGGGAATCTTCATCTTCGCCTGCAGCGGCGTACCCACCAGGGCCATGCCACCGAAGGCCCACAGGGCCAGGCCGCCCAGGCGCTCGGGCGTGTCGCGGTCCACCAGCGTGACGCGCCGGCCCGCGCGCAGGCACTCGAGCGCCGTGACGATGCCGGCCAGGCCGCCGCCGATGACGAGGACGTCGGAATGCAGGGGTGCCATGGGATGGTCTCCTTCCGTGCGCTCTGAGAGCGTGTTCATGGTCTTTTCATGGTGCCCGTTGCCCCGCAAAGGCAGTGGATGCAAGGCGCCCACCGCAAGCCGCACTGATGTGCGGCGAGGATGGGCAACGCGGCAGACGCTGCCTTTGCGGGGCAACCCCCAGGGCAAGGCAGCAAAAGGCCGCACTCGTCGTTGCCCACCTCGCCCAGGCAGAGAGAGCCAGGACTGCGGCGGGCGCCTAGATTGCGGCCTTTTGCCGCCTTGCGGGCACTATGAAAAGACCATGAACACGCTCTATACGGCGCGCTAGCGCACAAGATAGCGGCTTATGATGCCCCGCAATTGGCTTTAGGGGACAAGAAATTGACTTTGCAGGCCAGCGTATCGATGAGCTGGGTGAACACCGTGCTCGGCGCGGGGGAGCGCCTGGGGGTGCCGCGCGAGCGCCTGCTGGCGCAGGCGGGCATTGCGCCTGGGGAACTGGCGCAGGAGCGCTGGCCCATCGACCACATCACGCGGCTGTGGCGCGCCGCCGTGCAGTGCACGCAGGACCCGGGCTTCGGCCTCAAGGCCGGGGCGCTGGTGGGGCCGGGCAGCTTCAACGTGGTGAGCTACCTGCTGCAGTCCGCGCCCAGCCTGCGCGGGGCGATTGCCGTGGTGCAGAAGTACCAGCGCCTCATCAGCGACGGCGGGCGCTTCCAGGTCATCGCGGGCGAGGCCGCGAGCTGGGTGGTCTACCACCCGCGCCAGGGCGCGCTGGCCTTCAGCCCGCACCAGATCGAGGCGGTGCTGGCGGCGGTGGTCGCCTTTTCGTGCTGGGTTACCGGCCAGGCGGTGCGGCCGAGGCAGGTGCAGTTCAGCCAGCCGCGCATCGGGCCGCTGGCGGGCTATGGCGCGGCCTTTGGCTGTCCGGTGGCATTCGAGCAGGCGTTCAGCGGCGTGCTGCTGGACAACGCCGCGCTGGATGCGCCGCTGCCCCAGGCCGACGCGCAACTGGCGCACCTGCACCACCAATACGCGGCGCAGCGCCTGGCGGTGCTGGGCCAGGGCGGCGTGCTGGCGCAGGAGCTGCGCGCCTGGATCGCAGCGGCCCTGCAGGGCTGGGTGCCCACGCGCGCCGAGGCCGCGCAGGCCCTGGGCCTGAGCGAGCGCACGCTGGCACGGCGCATGCGGGCGCAGCAGCTGAGCTTCTCGGCGCTGCTGGACACCGCGCGGCGCGAGGCCGCGCTGCAGGCCGTGGCGCAGTCCGAGCGCCCCCTGGCCGACATCGGCCAGTCGCTGGGCTTTGCGGAGCCCAGCGTGTTCTGGCGCGCCTTCCGGCGCTGGACGGGCTGCACGCCCGCGCAGTGGCGCGCGCGGCAGGTCAGGCCAGGGTGATGGCCTTGGTGGCGCCCACGCTCTGGCCCGCATCGTCCTTCCAGAGCAGGCGCAGCTCGCCGCTTTCGCGCGCCAGGAAGGTGAACTCGATGTAGGGGTTTTGCGCGATGGAGATGCCGGGCTCCCAGGCGAACAGCAGGGCCTGGCCCAGCCGTGCCTCGAAGCGCGTGATGATGTTGCGCGGGCGGATCGCGCCGGTGGCGGGATCGGTGCGCAGGCCGCTTTCCATCACGTGCTCGATCTGCGCGCGCACGCGCAGCACCTCGCCCTTCTTCGGCGCGGCGTTGCTGATCCAGATGCGGGGTGGCTTGCTCATGGCGTCCTCACATTCCGCAGCCGCTGGCGGCCACCGTCACGGCTTGCTTGGCGGCCAGCAGCCTGCCGCTTTTCATGCGGGCCAGGGCGTGCAGGGTCTGCGTTTGCGACAGGCGCACGCGCACGGCGGCCTCCGCCGTGCCCGACGCCTGCGTGAACTGCAGGCGGCAGGCCAGCGGCGAGGGGTTCAGGTCGGCCAGCACGATGATTTCCTCGCACCAGTCCTGCTCGGTGATCGGCAGCGTGACCTTGACCTTCACGGGCACGGCGCTGGGGTTGTCGGCCAGCGCGGGCACATCGAACTGCAGGCCTTCGTGCTGCGCAGTGGCCCCCTTGGCGAAGTCGTCCATGGCCTTGCGGAATTCGGCCGGGCTGGGGGCGAGCGCGCTGGCCAGCGGCGCCTTGCTTTGCTGCGCTGGGGCCGCAGTGGGCAGGGCGAGGGCGGCGCCGGCGGCGATCAGGGTTCTGCGGTGCATGGGTTTCACAGGGCGAGGAAGTCGCTGAACTTGCTGCGCGCCCAGGCGAAGTCCTCGGCCACGAGGTCGTGCGTGCGCACGTCCATGTCGATCTGCGTCTGGATGACCTTGCCCGTGGGGTCGACCTCATACTCGAACTTGACCGAGATTTCCTCCTGCGGGTCGCCGTTGACCATCATGTAGCAGAGGTTGTCGGGCAGCAGCGGCGTCACCTCTTTTCCGGCCACGCGCTGGGCGATGTTGCGGGCCACGATGCGGCCGATGTAGTTGGCCACGTGGCCGCTCTTGGGGTAGTGGCCGAACTGGTCGGAGATCGCGCCCATCAGGTCGCCGACGAAGTACACGCTGTCGTCGCTGTTCGCGTGGAACAGGCGCGG
>JASLFM010000452.1 GCA_030150585.1 Acidovorax sp. | reverse complement strand
GCGGCCTTGCTGCTGCCGTGGCTCGCGGCGCGGGGCACGGACCGCCGGCCCTGGATCTGGCTCACGCTGGCGGCGCAGGCAGCGGGCTTTGCCGGGCTGGCCGTGGCGCCGGGCGCCGCGCCCACGGCCTGGGCCGTGCTGCTGGGCGCGGGGCTGGGCGGCTGCTTCGCGCTGACCCTGGTGCTCGCGCTCGACCATCTGCCCGACCCTGGGCAGGCTGGGGCGCTCAGCGCGCTCATGCAGGGCGGGGGCTTCGTGCTCGCGGGGCTCCCGCCATGGGTGGTGGCGCGGCTGCATGGCCTGACGGGCGGCTTCGCGGCGGGCTGGTGGGGGCACCTGGCCTGTGTGGCTTTCGTGGCCCTGGCCGTGGCGCAGTTCGCGCCGTGGCGCTATCCCCTGGTGATGCGCGTGCCTGCGCGTTGTTGAGTGGGGCCGCTCGTTGGCTGCGCGTACACCCAGCGTGCAGAGCGTGGCAGCGGGCTCACTGCCAAGGGTGCTTCGCGCACGCTGGCGCGGCTGTCACTCCTTTTTCTTTTCGGGATCCTGGTTGCCTCCCTTGTCCTGGGGCTAGCTGGAGGGGGGGTCTTTGGATTGCATTGGCGGTGTGAGCACGGATGCGGTTTTGTTCTCCGACGAGAGGGTGAGGAACGCGAGGTGGGCCTCGTAGCGCTCGAGCACGTCGTCGATCACCTGTTGCCTGGTGAGGCCCATGAGGTCGTAGCCGCCTGAGCCGGTCTGCGTGAACACCTCGAGCCGGTAATAGACATCGGTCTCGCGCGACATCCGGCCGCTGAACATCGGCACCCGCGCCTCGACCAAGGCGACGTGGTAGTGGAAGGCGCGGAAGGTGTCCATGGACACGCGCAGCAGCGGCTCCTCGATGCCGCTCGCATTGGCCATGCCGACCCGCTCGACCTCGTAGCCCTGGTTGCGGAACTCGGCGGCGACGTCGTCGAGTGCCGGCCGCACCGTGCGTTCGAGGAACTGGACGGCCTGCCGCCGCGTTGGGTAGGCGAGCATCTGCTCGAGCCGCTGTTTCCACGAGCGCTCCGGCACATGGCCGCCGATCGGGGCCACGGAGCGCCTGCGCAGCACCTGGCCCTCGCGTTCGGCCCGCTCCATGCGCAGCACCTTGTAGAAGGACGCCATCACCAGGTAGGCGATGACCGTCACCGGCAGCGCGAAGATGAGTGTCGCGTACTCCATCGTCGTCACGCCGCCGGCAAGCAGCATCGCCACGGTGAGCACCGCGGTGAGCAAGGCCCAGAAGATGCGCAGCCACTTGGGCCCGTCGTGCGAGGGGTCGGGGATCGAGGCCGAGAAGTTCGACATCACCATTGCGCCCGAATTCGCGCTCGTGAGGTAGAACAGCAGGCCCGAGAGCGTCGCCAGCCCGATCAGGAACATCGCGCCCGGAAACATCTCCAGCAGCGCATACCAGCCGCGCTCCGGGCTCCGGACCGCGAGTTCGGCGAACGCCGTATTGCCCTGCAGCACCTGGTACAGGGCCGAGTTGCCGAACAGCGAGACGATGATGAAGTCGCACAGCACGGGAGCGGTGATGGCCGCGATCACGAATTCGCGCAGCGTGCGCCCGCGCGAGATGCGAGCCAGGAAGACGCCGACGAACGGCCCCCAGGCGAGCCAGAAGGCCCAGAAGAACAGCGTCCAGCTGCCCATCCAATTGGCTCCATCGGGCTCGTAGGCGAAGGTCTGCAGCGCGCGCTCGGGGAACGTGACCAGGAACCGGCCGATGTTCTCGACGAGGGCGTTCAGCAGGAACGCCGTCTGCCCGGTCAGGAGGATGTAGACCATCATCGCCACGGCGCTCCAGAGGTTAAGCTCGGAGATCCAGCGGATGCCGCGATCGACGCCGGAGGTGGTGGCCGCGATGGTCAGGACCACCGCGCCGATGACCAGCGCGATCTGCAGCGCCAGGCCCTGCTCGAGGCCGAAGATCAGCGCAAAGCCGACGTTCAGCAGCACGACGCCGATGCCCATGGACGTGGCGACGCCGAACACGGTGCCCACCAGCGCGATGATGCTGATACCGTCGCCCAGCATGCCGCGCACGCGCTTGCCCAGCAGCGGGTACAGCGCCGCACGGATCGACAGGGGCATGCCCCAGCGGTAGGCGAAGTAGCCCATCGCCATGCCCAGCAGCGCATACATCGCCCAGCCGGCGACGCCGTAGTGGAACATCGTCCAGACGACCGCGTCCTGCATCGCCGCCGATGTACCGCCAGTGCCCGAGGGTGGATGCAGGTATTGCACGACGGGGCCGGTGACCGAAAAGAAGAGCATGTCGATACCAACACCGGCGGCGAAGAGCATCGCGACCCAGGTCGCAAGCTTGTACTGAGGCCGCGAATGGTCGGGGCCGATGCGGACGTCTCCCTCCTTGGACAGTGCGACCCACAGCACGAAACCGATTACCAGCGTCATCGTGAGCACGTAGTACCAGCCAAGGTTCGTCGCTATCCAGTCGACGGCTGCTTTCATCCTCGTGCGCGCATCCTCGGGCATGCGGATGGCCCAGACCGAGAAAGCGAGTATCAATGCTGACGAAAGTACCAGAACGCCCCTGTTGATGTGAGCTGCGCGGTGCTCCAGCAACTCTTGGGGCCCCTTGCTGAGGTCATTGCGCGAGACTGGCGCGTCGTCGTCGGCAGGACGCTCCGGTCGGCGCTGCGTGCCGCCAAATCGGCGGCGCTCCAGGGGGGGAAGCGTCTTCGTGGCCGACGCAGTGGCTACCGAGCGTTCGTCATCGGATGGCTCGATCGGCATGGGTCGACTCCCGGCTCTGGGCGCACCGCCTCCTTTCGGACGCAGATGACGCAGTGGTGAACTTGCGGCCACCTGCCGGCATGCACCGCAGGCTTTCGCAACGCTGGGAGTCGATTATGAACAGCGGCTGGCCCATGGATGGCAGTGCCACCCATTCGGCCAATCAGGATTTTTTCTGCAGCATCTTGATGACGCTGGAAAAGTCTTCCCCGCCGTGCCCGGCGATGCTGTGCGTGGCGTAGATTGCGCGCGCCAGGCCTCCGAGCGGGGTGCTGGCCTTGGTGGCCATGGCGTTTTCCTGGGCCAGGCCCAGGTCCTTGAGCATGAGGTCGGTACCAAAGCCGCCCGCGTAGCCCTTGCTGGCGGGGGCGTTCTCGTGCACGCCGGGGAAGGGGTTGTACTTTTCCAGCGCCCAGTTGCCACCCGAGCTGCGGCGCATGATTTCGCTGAGCACCTTGGGGTCCAGCCCGTTGGCCACGCCCAGGGCGATGGCCTCGCTGGTGCCGATCATCAGGATGCCCAGCAGCATGTTGTTGCAGATCTTGGCGGTCTGGCCCGCGCCCACGGCGCCGGCGTGGAAGATATTTGCGCCCATTTTTTCGAGCAGGGGGCGGGCGCGTTCCAGGTGGGCGTCGCTGCCGCCCACCATGAAGGTGAGGGTGCCCGCGATGGCGCCGCCGGTGCCGCCCGAGACGGGCGCGTCGATGAAGGCGATGCCCGCCGCCTCGGCGGCCTTGGCCACTTTCTGGCTGGTGGCGGCGGCGATCGTGGAACTGTCGATCACCAGCGCACCCTTGGCGATG
>JASLFM010000451.1 GCA_030150585.1 Acidovorax sp. | reverse complement strand
GCGGCCTTGCTGCTGCCGTGGCTCGCGGCGCGGGGCACGGACCGCCGGCCCTGGATCTGGCTCACGCTGGCGGCGCAGGCAGCGGGCTTTGCCGGGCTGGCCGTGGCGCCGGGCGCCGCGCCCACGGCCTGGGCCGTGCTGTTGGGAGCAGGCCTGGGCGGCTGCTTTGCGCTGACCCTGGTGCTCGCGCTCGACCATCTGCCCGACCCTGGGCAGGCTGGGGCGCTCAGCGCGCTCATGCAGGGCGGGGGCTTCGTACTCGCGGGGCTCGCGCCGTGGGGGGTGGCGCAGCTGCATGGCCTGACGGGCGGCTTCGCGGCGGGCTGGTGGGCGCACCTGGCCTGTGTGGCTTTCGTGGCGCTGGCCGTGGCGCAGTTCGCGCCGTGGCGCTATCCCCTGGCGATGCGCGTGCCAGCGCGTTCGTGAATGCCGGCGTGCACGGCCAGCGGGTCGTGGTGATCGAGCCAGTGGCGGCGTGAGTCTTTGCCTTGCTGGCCGGGCTTGCTGCGGACCAGCCCCCAGCGGAAGGTCAGCGTCTCTACTGCGTGGTCTTGGAGACTTGCGCGCGGGCCTGGGCCAGTCCCGGCGCGCGCTTGCGCAGCCAGATGCCATGGCGCTCGGGCCAGCGGGCGAAGCCGGGGTCGGCGCCCAGCGCCTGCGCGGCGTGGTGCGGCCAGTACGGGTCGAACAGCGCTTCGCGGCCGATCGCGACGAGGTCGGCCTGACCCGCAGCGACGATAGCCTCGGCCTGCGCGGCGTCGACGATCATGCCCACGGCCTGGGTGCGCACGCCGGCCTCGCGGCGGATGCGCTCCGAGAACGGCACCTGAAAGCCCAGGCCGCGCGGCACGGGCAGGGCGCGGGTCTCTTCGGTCAGGCCGCCCGAGGAACAGTCGATCACGTCCACTCCCAGCGCGCCGAGCGCGCGGGCCAGCACCACCGAATCCACCAGGCCCCAGCCGCCCACGCTGCCGTCCACGGCGGACAGCCGCGCGAACAGCGGCTTGTGCGCGGGCCACACCCCACGCACCTGCTCGGCGATGACGAGCGCGAGCCGCATGCGGCCGTCGATGTCGCCGCCCCAGCGGTCGGCGCGTTGGTTGGCATGGGGCGAGAGAAAGCTCGCCACGAGGTAGCCGTGGCCGAAGTGCAGCTCCACCACGTCCACGCCCGCGCGGTCGGCGCGCCGGGCCGCCTCGGTGAAGCTCCGCACCACGCTCGCGATGCCGGCCTCGTCCAGTGCCTCGGGCACGGACCAGCCCGGCCCGGCGGGCAGGGGGCTGGGCCCCAGCCGTTGCCAGGGATGCGCGTCGCGGGCCATGTCCTGCGGCGCGATGGCCGCGCCGCCTTCCCACAGTGGCTCGCTGCCGGCCTTGCGGCCCGCGTGCGCGAGCTGCACGCCGAACGCGCTGCCTTGCTGGTGCACGAAGTCCACCACGGGCCGCAGCGTGGCGACGTGCTCGTCGCTCCACAGGCCCAGGTCGGCGCTGCCGATGCGGCCGCGCGGGTCCACGGCCGTGCTCTCGGTGAGGACCAGCCCTGCGCCGCCCAGCGCGAACTTGCCCAGGTGCACGAGGTGCCAGGGCGTGGCGTGGCCACCCTGCGCGGCGTGCTGGCACATGGGCGAGATGACGATGCGGTTGGGCAGCTCCAGGCCCCGCAGGCGCAGCGGCTGGAACAGGGCGGGGATGGGGGTGGATGTCATGGCAACGATGCAGGAAGGAAGGATCAGGCCGGGCGCCGCGTGCCCAGCCAGGTGCCGCCCATCACGGCGGCGAAGCCCACCGCATGCCAGGGCGTGAGCGTTTCGCCCAGCAGCAGCGCCGCGAACAGCACGCCGAACACCGGCACCCAATAGAGAAAGACGGCCGTGCGCGCCACGCCGATGCGCGCAATGGCGCCGTTCCACACGAGGTTGCACACGGCGGTGGCGAACACGCCCGAGAACAGCACCAGCGCCCAGGCCCAGGCGCCCACGGGCTGGCGCGGTGCGGCGCCGGGCGCATCGGCCCACAGCGTGTGCAGCACCAGCAGCAGCGTGCCCGCCATGTAGATGGCCCAACTCACGGGCAGCGGGTTGATGTGGCGAGCGAGCCGCTGCACCACGACGCCGCCGGCCGCGAAGCTCACCACGCCGGCCACGAGCAGCAGGTCGCCCAGCCCGGCCGTGGACAGCCGCGCGCCCGGGTGGCTCAGTACCACGGCCGCCACGCCGCCGAAGCCGATTGCCATGCCCGCGATGCGCTGCGGCGTGAGCCGCTCGCGGAAGGCCATCGCCGCCAGCAGGGCCGACACCAGCGGGCTTAGCGCCATGATCATCGCGCCGTTGGTGGCGGTGGAGCGCTGCAGCCCCTCGGCGAACAGGATCTGGTTGGCGTAGACCATGAGGACCGCGCAGACCAGCAGGCCCAGGCGCTGGCGCCGGTCCAGCGGCGGCAGTCGGCAGCGGCGCCACAGCAGGATCGCCGTGAGCACCGCGCAGGCCGTGACCATGCGCACCGAGGCCAGCGGCATGGGTGCGAAGTACTGCGTCAGCGCCTTGACCGCGCTCACGTTGAGGCCCCAGACCGCCATGGCGGCGAGCAGCCCGGCCTGTACGCCGGAGAGCGGAGGGGGGCAGGCGGGGCGTGCGGCGTTCACGGTGCGCGCGTGTGGGGTGCGGTGGAGTCGGCGGGGCTCAGCCCTCGAGCGACTTCCACATCTCGATGTCGCGTTCGGCGGTCCAGATGCGCGGGTGCGCGATGCCC
This sequence comes from Acidovorax sp., assembly GCA_030150585.1. GTDB lineage: Bacteria > Pseudomonadota > Gammaproteobacteria > Burkholderiales > Burkholderiaceae_C > JASLFM01. The sequence continues at coordinate 2,714 of JASLFM010000451.1, read as the reverse complement.
GAGGCCTCGTCGTAGGCTCGGCTCACGTTGAATGGCATGCAGTGGTCGAAGATGAACCAGTGGCCGTACACGGGGCGCAGCTTGTCCACGGTTTCGCGGTAGATCGCGTTCAGTGCCTTGCCGTCGGCCACGCCGCTGAGCACGCAGGTATACACATCGCTCACGAAAGCGCGCGTGGAGGCGATGCCCTGGCGCACTTGCGCCGCGCCCTGCAGCGCCGCGCCACGCCCGGGCACCAGGGCCTCGGCATTGAGCTCGGCCAGGCGGTCCAGCGTGGCGGGCCAGTCGCGGAAGTAGGCGTCGCCCGAATAGGCAGCGCTGTGGTACTCGACCAGATCGCCCGCGAAGCAGACCTTCTGGTCTTCCAGCAGGGCGATGGTGTCGCCCTTGGTGTGGCCGCGCCCGATCTGGCGCAGCTTCACCTCCACCTTGCCGAGCCAGATGCTCATCTCGCCCTCGAAGGTCATGGTGGGCCAGGTCAGGCCGGCCGGCACGGTCTCGACGTTGCGGAACAGGCGCGGGAAGCGGCCGATCTCGCTGGCCTTGTCCTGCTCGCCGCGCTCGACGATGAGGTCGTAGGTATCGCGGCTGGCGATGATCTGCTCGGCGCCTTCCTGGAAGTAGGCCGAGGCGCCCAGCACGCGCACCGCGTGGTAGTGCGAGAGCACCACGTACTTGATGGGCTTGTCGGTCACCTCGCGGATGCGGCGGATCACGTCCTGCGCCATGGCGGGCGTTGCCTGGGTATCGATGACCATCACGGCGTCGTCGCCGATGACCACGCCGGTGTTCGGGTCGCCTTCGGCGGTGTAGGCCCACGCGTTGGCCGATAGCTGGGTGAAGCTGACCTTCTTGTCTTCGAGGTCGGCGTGGCTGGCGAATGTCTTGGGTTGGCTCATGTCAGTCCTTTGGCAAAGAGAGGGAGGTCAGTGCGCGCCGAGGTAGGCGGCCTTGACCTTGGGGTTGTCGAGCAGCTCGCGGCCCGAGCCATCGAGCGTGATGCGGCCCGTTTCGAGCACGTAGGCGCGGTCGGCCACGCCCAGGGCCTGCTTGGCCATCTGCTCCACGAGCAGGATGGTCAGGCCGCTTTGGCGGAGCTCGCGGATGGCCGCGAAGATGTCCTTGATGATGAGCGGCGCGAGGCCCAGCGAGGGCTCGTCGAGCAGCAGCAGGCGCGGCTCGCTCATGAGGGCGCGCGAGATCGCGAGCATCTGCTGTTCGCCCCCCGAGAGCGTGCCCGCGAGCTGGCTGCGCCGTTCGCGCAGGCGTGGAAAGCGCGTGAACTCGCGCTCCACGGCGGCCGCGATCTCTGCGGTCTCGCTGCGGCGCGCGTAGGCGCCGAGCAGGAGGTTCTCCAGCACCGTCTGGTCGGCGAACACGCCGCGCCCCTCGGGCGACATGGCCACGCCCAGGCCCACGCGCTTGTGCGCGGGCACGCTGGCGCAGTCCTGGCCGCCTACAGCGATGCGGCCGCCCGCGAGCGGCTCCAGGCCGCAGATCGCCTTGAGCAGCGTGCTCTTGCCGGCGCCGTTGGCTCCGATGATGGTCACGACCTCGCCCTGGCGGACTTCGAGGTCCACGCCCTTGACGGCTTCGATGGCGCCGTAGGACACCCGTACCGATTCGAGTTTGAGCATGCAGTGTTCTCCGGTTCAGGCGGCGCAGGCGGGCGCGAGGGGGGGCGCGTCGGCGGCAGGCGCCTCGTCGTCGTCCACGCCCAGGTAAGCGGCGATCACGCGCGGGTCGGACTGCACCTCGGCGGGGCGGCCTTCGGCGATCTTTACGCCGTAGTCGAGCACGATCACGTGGTCCGAGACCGACATCACGAGGTCCATGTGGTGCTCCACCATGAGGATGGTCACGCCGCAGCGGCCGATGCGCAGCAGCAGTTCGCCCAGCTCGGCGGTCTCCTGCGGGTTCAGGCCGGCGGCGGGTTCGTCGAGCAGCAGCAACTCGGGCTCGGTGGCCAGCGCGCGCGCCAGCTCCACGCGCCGCTGCAGGCCGTAGGGCAGGCTGCCCGCGGGCCAGTGCGCGAGGTGGCCGAGGCCGACCAGGTCGAGCAGCTGCAGCGCGCGCTCGCGCGTCTCGCGCTCCTGCTTGCCGGCCGTGGGCCAGGCCACGAGCGAGGACAGGAAGCCGTTGCTCATGCGGCTGTGCCGTCCGAGCATCACGTTGTCGAGCACCGAGAGATCGGCGAACAGGCGCAGGTTCTGGAAGGTGCGACCCATGCCCAGGCAGCAGATGGTGTGCGCCGGCTGGCCCACGATGTTGCGGCCCAGGAAGCGGATCACGCCCGCGTCGGGTTCGATCACGCCGGTGAGCATGTTGATCATGGTGCTCTTGCCCGCGCCGTTAGGGCCGATGAGCGCATGGATGTGGCCGCGCTGCAGGCGGAACGACACGTCCTGCGCGGGCTTCACGCCGCCGTACGACTTGGTCACGCCCTGCACCACCAGCAGCTCGCCTTCGCCGCCGGGACCGATCTGGCCCGGCACGCCGCTGCCGCCCGGGCCTTCGCCGCGATGGCGCGACTTCATGAACCACTTGTTGAACAGGCCCACCACGCCGCCGGGCATCACGTACAGCGCGAACAGCAGCAGGAAGCCGTACAGGAAGTGCTGCGCCGAGGGCCAGCGCGCCAGCAGCGCGTCGGTCAGCGTGAGCAGCACCGCGCCCACCAGCGGGCCGTACATCGAGCCCGCGCCGCCGAACAG